>JAYTLP010000499.1:0-9611 GCA_043729375.1 Myxococcales bacterium | reverse complement strand
GGCGTCGCCGCCCATGCCGGCGTCGCCGCCCGTGCCGGCGTCGCCGCCGGGCATGCTCCCGTCGGTGCCACCGTCGGTGCTGGCGGTCTTCTTGTGGTGGCAGCCGGCGCCACCGAGGAACAGGGCGCTGGCCAGGACGAGCGGGGTCACAGAATGACGGTGCATGGAAGATCCTCCTTGCCGCATGCTCGCTCGAGGGCGGGTACGGATCGGTTACCGATTGCTTGTGCGCGCTGCCCGATGTCCTGCAAGATGCGGAGTGGTGATCCGCGCGGCAGAGCCCGTCGCACTCCCTTCGTACAAGATGCGCATCCCGTCCGCGGGCGACCATGTACGACGCGGTCGGCTGCTCGCCGAGCTGGCGCAGGGAACGCAGCGTGCTGCCATCACGTGGGTCAGCGGGCTGCCGGGGTCGGGCAAGACGTCTCTCGTGGCGCGCTGGGTCGAGGACCGCGCCGCGCAGACCGTGTGGTATCGCCTGGAGGAGAGCGATGCCGACGGCGCGCGCCTGCTCGATGCCATCAGCGCGCGCGGCCAGCTTCCGGTGTGGTCACCCGAGAATCGGCTCGAGCTTGCGGACTTCGCGAGGACACTCTTCGCCACGATGGCAGCCGGGCCCCTCACGCTCGTGCTCGACGACTGCCACCGCATTGCCGACGACGCGCCCGTGATGACGTTGCTCCGCGCCGTCCACGACGTGTGCGGCGCAAACCTTCGCATCGTTGCGGTGAGCAGGCGACGACCCCCGCCGGCGCTCGCGCACGGCATCGTCGGTGGCTGGCTCGCCGTGGTCGACGACCTGCGGCTCGACGCCAGCGAGGCTGCGGCGATCGTCGAGCGGGTGAGCCAGCGCACGCTGTCGAGCGACGAGATCGCAGAGGCGGACGGCTGGCTCGCGCATCTCATGGCGCTCGCGCATGGTCGTGAGCGCCACGTGAATGGCGCTGGCATCGGTGACTTCCTGGCGTCCGAGCTGCTCGCCTCGCTCCCCGAGCCGCGCCGTGCGGGGCTGCGTCGGCTGGCCGAGCTCCCCGAGATCCCCGACGACGAGTCCGACTGCCTGCCGGCCGAGACAGCGCGGCTCCTCGCGTCGCTGGCGCAGCAAGGCTACTTCGTCACGCGCGCGGCGCACTACCGGCTGCACGACCTGCTGCGCGATGCGCTGCTTCGCCTCAACTTCACACTCGATTCCCCCGGCGCGCTGCGCGACGCGCGGCGCACGCTCGCGAGCTGGGTCGAGGCCTCGATGCCCGAGGCGTCGCTGCAGCTCTGCGTGCGCGCCGACGACGTGCGTGGCGTGCTGCGCCTCCTCGATGCCCACGCGGCCACGTGGCTCGCGCGCGGCCTGCATCGCTCGCTGTTCGACGATCTGCGCGCGTTGCCCGAGCCCGAGGATGCGCGGGAGCGCGCGGCGCTGGACCTGTGGCGGGCGCAGGCGCTCGTGCCCATCGAGCCGGAGCAGGCGCGTCCCCTGTTCGCGGCGGCACGGCGCGCGAGCGTCACGGCTGGCGACGTGCGGCGCGCGTATCTCGCGTGGAGCGGGGAGGTGTCGAGCTACGTCATCCAGTGGGGTGCCGTGCAGGGCCTCGCCGACCTCGTCGACGAGCTGGAGCAGCTTCGCGCCGCGCTCGGGCCGGAGCCCGACGATCTCACGCTCCGCATCAGCGCCGACGCGCTCACCGCGCTCATGTACGGCCGCGCCGAGGACCCCCGCATCGGCCACTTCGCGGACACGACGGCCCGGGCGGTCAGCCACGCACCCGACGCGAGCGCGCGCATCGGCGCTGCAGCACAGCTGCTCGTCTACCGGCTGTGGTGGGCCGGCGACTTCCCCGGCGGACGCGCGCTGTATGACGCCTTCGATCGCGAGGTCGACCGCGGCCACGACCTGCCGCCGCTGCCGCGCCTCCTGTGGTGGTCGTGCGCCTCCATCGTCGACTGGCAGTGCGGAGCGGCGCGCGACTGCTACGACAAGGTCGATCGGGGCCTCGCGCTCGCCGAGGCGGCCGGCGTCCACGTCCGCGACTTCTTCCTGCTCACGCAGGGCATCTTCTGTGCGCTCAGCCAGGAAGACTGGGACAGAGCCGAGCGCTACCTCGCGCAGCTTGCGCTCACCGAGCGCCGGCATCGTCGCCTCGACGTGATGGTCCACCACTTCTTTCGCAGCTGGTACAGCCTCTGCCGGGGCGACGCGCGGATGGCGCTCGCGCACGCGGAGGCGGCCTGGCCCATCGCCGAGGAGATCGGCTCGATGTTCCACAAGGTCATCGTGCTCTCCGCGCTCGCACCCGCCCGCGTGCACACGGGTGACCTCGACGGTGCGCAGCGCGCGTACCGCGAGCAGATCACGCTGGCAAAGGTGGCGCGCAACCCGACGTTCAGCTTCATCGCCTTCTGCGCCGGTGCGGAGATCGCGCTCGCCCGCAAGGACGCGAACGGAATCGGCAAGCAGGTCGATCGCATGCTGTTCGTCAAGGAGCTCGGCGGCTTTCACTCGGCCTGCGGGTGGCGCACCCCGCTCATGCGCGAGCTCCTCGCGTTTGCGCTGCGGCACGACATCCGGCCCGATGTCGCGCGGCGCTGGATCCGCGAGAAGCGCATCACGCCGCCCGAGGACGTGCCCGGGGGCTGGCCGCTCGCGATCCGCATCGAGACGGCGGCAGGGCTCGCGGTCGCGGGCCACGAGACGGCGGCAGGGCAGAAGCCCGCCAGGAAGCTGCGCGAGCTGCTCGCCGTCCTCGTCGCCGTGAAGAAGGGCGCGACGCAAGCCGAGCTCGGCGACTGGCTGTGGCCGGACGTCGACGGGGACAAGGCAGCGGCGTCTCTCAAGGCAGCGGTGCACCGGCTGCGGCGCTGGCTCGGTGCCGACGCCGTGCTCGTCGTGGACGGCCGCGTGCGGCTCAACGCCGAGCTCGTGAGCTGTGATCTGTGGGATGGTGACGTGCTCGGCAACGTCCTCGCGGGCTTCGACCTGCCACCGGTGAACGCGCTGCGCGACTCTCTGGCGCGCGCGAGACGGGTGGAGATATGACGATGACCAGGGACACGCTCGACCTCGCCGCGCTGCAGCGCTGGCTCTCCGCGCGCGTCCCCGTGCACGGTCCACTGACGGCCGAGCGGATCAGCGGTGGACAGTCGAACCCGACGTTTCGCGTGCGCGCCGGTGAGGATCGCTGGGTGCTGCGCAAGAAGCCGCCGGGCGTGCTCGTGCCGTCGGCGCACGCGGTCGAGCGCGAGCACCGCGTCATGCAGGCCTTGGCCGGGACGGATGTGCCGGTACCGCCGCTGATCGGGCTGTGCGAGGACCCCTCGGTGCTCGGCACGGCGTTCTACGTGATGGAGCACGTCGACGGCCGCGTCCTGTGGGATCCCGCCCTGCCCGAGGTCGAGGCGGCCGAGCGCGCGCCGATGTACGAGAGCCTCAACCGCGTGCTCGCCGCGATCCACGGCGTGGACCTCGCGCAGACCGGCCTCGTCGACTACGGCAAGCCCGGTAACTACTTCGGGCGTCAGGTCGCGCGCTGGTCGAAGCAGTACCGGGCGACCGAGGTGTTCCGCATCGACGCAATGGACGAGCTGTGCGACTGGCTCGCCGCGAACATCCCCGACAGCGACGAGAGCGCGCTCATCCACGGCGACTATCGCCTCGACAACGTGATGTTCCATCCCACGGAGCCCCGTATCGTCGCCGTGCTCGACTGGGAGCTCTCGACGCTCGGGCACCCGCTCGCGGACGTCGCGTACCAGGCCATGACGTGGCGCTTTTTGCCCGGTGGCTTCCGCGGCATGAGCGGTCGTGATCTGCCCGCGCTCGGCATCCCGTCGGAGCGCGCGTACCTCGAGGCCTACTGCGCCCGCACGGGTCGCGCGCTGCCGAGCGACGCGCTGTGGAGCTTCGCCATCGCCTGCAGCATGTTCCGGCTGGCTGCGATCCTCCACGGCATCGCGCTGCGTGCCGCCCAGGGCAACGCCGTCGGAGAGAACGCCGCCGCTACCGGCGAGAGCGCGCGCACGATCGCACAGCTCGCGTGGCAGCAGGTCGAGGCGCTGAACGCCTGACGCGCTACCGGCGGCCGAAGCCCGAGAGCTTGGCGATGATGCCGAGCATGATCTCGTCCGCACCGCCACCGATGGAGATGAGGCGGTTGTCGCGGAGAGCGCGCGCCGCGATGTTGTCCCACGTGTAGCCCATGCCGCCCCAGTACTGCAGGCACGAGTCGGCCACCTCGCGGACCAGGCGCCCCGCCTTGAGCTTTGCCATCGACGCGAGCAGGGTGACCTCGCCGCCCGCGACGTACTCCTCGACGGCGCGATAGGTGAGCGAGCGGAGCAGCTCGACCTCGGTGGTGAGCTCCGCGAGGCGGAACTGGATCACCTGGTTGGCGAGCAACGGCGCGCCGAACGCGTGGCGCTCCTTGCAGTAGGACGCGGTGGCAGCGATGAGCTGCTCCATGCTGCGGAGCACGTTCGCAGCGGCGAAGAGGCGCTCCTCCTGGAACTGGATCATCTGCATCGAGAAGCCCTGACCCTCCTCACCGATGCGGTGGCGCTTGGGCACGCGCACGCCGTCGAAGAAGACCGGGCAGGTGTCCGACGAGCGCATGCCGAGCTTGTCGATCTTGTCGCCGATGCTCACGCCCGGCGTTCTCGACGGTACGATGATGAGGCTCTTGTTCGCGTGCGGCTTGCCTTCGGAGGTGGAGGCGAGGACGCAGAACCAGTCGGCCTGCGCGGCGTTGGTGATCCACATCTTGCTGCCATCGAGAACGTAGTCGTCGCCGTCGCGGCGAGCGACCGTCTTGATGGAGGCCACGTCGGAGCCTCCCGACGCCTCGCTCACGGCCACCGCGGTTACCGCGTCGCCGGAGATGGCCGGCGTGAGGAACTCGGCCCGCAGCGCGTCCGAGCCCCAGCGTGCGAGCGCCGGGGTGGCCATGTCTGTCTGCACGCCGATCGCCATGGGCACCGCGCCGCACGAGATGGTGCCGAGCTCCTCCGCGACGACCAGGGAGTAGGAGTAGTCGAGCCCGAGCCCGCCGTATGCCTCGGGCTTCGTGACCCCGAGCAGCCCGAGGGCGCCGAGCTTCTTGAACAGCTCGTGCGCCGGAAAGGCCCCGGCCCGCTCCCAGGCATCCACGTTCGGGTTCACTTCCTTGGCAACGAAGTCGCGGACGGTGCGGCGGAGCTCGAGGTGCTCGTCGGTGAGCTTCATGCTGGTGTTGTCCCAGGCCGGCGGGTGCCGCGCAACACGATAGCGCAGCACGAGCAGATCGTTCTTCTCCGATGTGCGTTGGAAGGGGCATGAAGACCCACTTCCTCCTCGTTCTCGCCCTGGCGCTCGTACCCTGCGTCGCCCGGGCACAGTACAACGCTGCCGCCGGGCGCAGCGCCCCGACCGTGACCGACTACGTCGAAGAAATGCAGAAGGACGGCACCGTCGCGAAGCGGAAGGTGGAGCGGAAGGCCGACGCGGATCACTTCGGAAATGCACTCGGCAATCAGAACGACCTCGCGCGCGACGGCGCTTTCGAAGGGCAGACCATCGCGGTCATCCAGCTGTACGACTTTCCGTTCGAGCAGCCGCGTGCCGCGCTCAAGGAGAAGGGCTTTTCCGTCTACCGCTGGAGCAACCGGCCGCCGAGCGCCACCGAGCTGAAGGCAGCGCTCGCCAGATCGTGTCAGCTCTGGATCATTTCCGGTGCGTCGCAGCAGCTCGGCCCCGACCACCTGCAGGCGATCAAGGCCTTCTTCGACGCGGGCCACGGCGTCTACATCTGGGGTGACAACGCGCCGTACTACGCCGATGCGAACTACGTGGCCCAGGCACTCGTGGGTACCACCATGTCCGGCGACCTGCCGGGCGACCAGGTGATGCCGCTCCAGCAGAAGCTGGGTCACGCGGGCCTCGTGCCCAACCACCTCCTGTCCACCGGCCTCGAGCACCTGTACGAGGGCATCACCATCGCCACCATCGCGCCGAACCAGACGCTGACGGGCCTTCTCTACGGCTCGGCCGACAACCTCGTGACGGCGTACTACGACTCCAACGGCCGCCGCGCCATCCTCGACGGGGGCTTCACGCGCCTCTACAACAAGTGGGACACGGCAGGCACCGGACGCTACGTGAAGAACGCCGCCGCGTGGCTCACCAACGTCGAGCGCTTCGGCAAGCAGGTCTCGAAGCAGGCGTCGCGGTAGCAAAGACCCCCCACGCGGCTCGATCTATTTTAGGCTGGTCGAGCGGATGGCCGGATCGAAGACAGCGCGTGCGCAGTGGTTGACGGGCAGCTCCGCGGTGCTGCACGCGGTCCGTGCGCTGTGTGCAGCGAAGCGCACCGTCTTGCTCGAGGTATCGCGCTCGGGCCGCACCGGTCAGATCGCGCTGGAAGACGGCGAGATCCTCTCCGCCACGGTCGGCCGGCTCCAGGATCAGGAGGCCTTCGACCTGCTGCTCATGTGGGCGGACGCCACCTGCAAGCTCCGCCCCCGCGAGCGCGCGAGCGAGCTCCCGCTCGCGACCGAGGAGCTCGTCGACGCGGGGCTCCGGTTCGTTGCGCAGCTCGACACCGTCTCCGACGTCATCGGTGGGCCGCGCTCCACCTTCGGCGTGAGCAAGGAGAAGCTGGCGTCGCCGACGCTGCGCCTTCCGCCTGCGGTGCGCGCCTTCATTGCGAGCGTTGCGGTGGGCACTCGACTGGCCGACCTCGTGGCCAACAGCTCGTTCGCGCTCAACGATGGGCTCAAGATCTGTCATCGCCTGTGTCGGCTCGGGGTGTTCGTGGTCGGCGACGCAGCGGCTGCGGGCCCATCCGTCGCCGCGCAGATGGCAGTGGTGGACTGGCTCGTCGCTGCTGCGCCAGCCCCCGCGCCCGTTGCAGCCTCGCCGCCGGTTCGCGCAGCGCCCGTCGCCCCGCCCATCCCCGTTGCCACCGCGGTGCGCAGCGACGGCGTTCCCGAGAACACGCGCAGCCGGCAGAAGTTTTCACGGGGCGATCTCTCGTTCGACGAGCAGGACCGGGCGTTCTTCGCGCGCGAGGTGATGCTCGACATGCCCGACCGCTTCGAGGACCTGGAAGACACCGACACGCGTCAAAAGATCGACGCCGACAAGCACAAGCTCTAGACGTCAGCGCGTGCGGCGGGCGAACTCGGTGCACAGCGCCGCAGCCGCCATCGCCACGTTGAGTGACTCGGCGCCTCCGACGCGCGGGATGGAGACCACCTCGGCCTGCGACGCGCGCATCGCCTCCGAGAGGCCATGCGACTCGCTCCCCATCACGAGCACCGCTGGCCGCATCAGGGGTACGTCGTACACAGCGGGGCCGTCCATCGTCGCGAGGTACACCTTCGCGCCGGCCGCGGCGCAGGCCGCGACCTCGTCCGCCAGGGGAGCGTGACGGACCTCGACGCGGAACACGGAGCCCATCGAGGACTGCACGACCTTCGGGTTGTAGACCTCGATGCAGTCGGGGCTGCACAGTAGCCGCCGGATCCCGAACCAGTCGGCGATCCGCAGCAGGCCGCCCATGTTGCGCGGATCGTGGATGTCGTCGAGTGCGAGCATGAGCTCGCCTTGTCCCGGCACGCGCTGGCTCAGCGGTGGCGGCGCGTACGCCACGGCCACCAGCTCGTTGCCTCGCTCGAGCGTGCCGATACGCTCGAGCTGGTGCGGTGCGCCGATCTCGACCGGCAGGTTGCGCCCGAACGAGGCGCGGACCCACGCGGCGGCATCCTCCGTCGCGAAGACCACCTCGGTGCGAAGGTCCGAGGCGAGCAGCTCGGCCACGACCTTCCGGCCCTGCACGAGGAAGCGACCCTCCTCCTCGCGGTGCTTCTTCTGGTGCAGCGCGCGCACGCGCTTGAGCTCCGGCTGGCTGATCACGCGGCCAGGGCCTCGAGCCGGCTCGTCAGCGACCGTGCGACCGGTCCGCGCGCGGGATCATCCCGTTCGTGTACAGCGACCACGAATCGGGACGCAAACGCCGTGTACCGCAGCAGCACATGCTCCAGATAGAACGGGGTCGCATCGCGGATCCCTGCGCCGGCCCGCGCGCCGTAGATCGGGTCACCGGGCAGCGGCATCCCGAGCGCTGCGAGCATGACGCGGATCTGGTGGAAGCGCCCCGTCTGCAGGTGCACGAGCACGTGCCAGCGGTCAGGGGTGCCCGGCACCGGGGCCGAGTCGACGAGCTCGAGCCATGCGGGCTTTCCGCCGGAGCGCACGATCGTGGCGCGGCCCTTCTCCTCGCCGAGGAATGCGCGGTGCGGGCCGAGCAGAGCCCGAGGGTCGCTCGCAACGCGCGCGAGGTAGTACTTCTCCCAGAGGCGCGCCCGGATCTGGGCGCCGTGGAACGCGATGGCCGCCGGCGTGAGGCACACCAGCAAGATCCCGCGCGTGACGCGATCGAGGCGGTGCGGCAGCTTCGGCGTCGCCCCGGGGAGCGCAGCTGAAACGAGCGAAAGCACCGATTCGGTACGTGCATCGCGCGCCTCGCACGCCAGCCCGGCGGGCTTGACCACCACGAGCTCGTCGTCCGTGCGCAGGAGCACGCGGAGGCCGTTCATCACCGCGGCTTCCTGCCGAGCGCGACGACGTACTGCTCGATCGACTCCTTGCGCGAGCTCTGGGGCTTGACGAGGTGGACCGACGAGAAGCGCTCCCGTGCGTGCTTCACGATCTTCTGAAAGTCGGGCCCCTGGAACAGCTTGCCCACGAAGTGGCCTCCCGGCGCGAGCGTCTGCTCGGCTATCCACATCGCGCGCTCGAACAGCGCCTCCGAGCGCGCCTGATCGGCCGAGCGCACGCCCGAGGTGTCGGGTGCCATGTCGGACAGCACCGTGTCGAACCCGCCGAGCGAGCCGACGAGCAGCGACGGCGGCAGGTCGTAGATGTCCCCGACCTCGACACGACAGCTGGGCAGCTCGAAGTCGAGAGGGGTGCGGTCGACGCCGACGAGCTGCGTTTCCGGGCCCGACACCTTGAGCGCGTACTGCAGCCACGACCCAGGCCGGCAGCCGAGATCGAGCACGCGTGCACCGCGCTTGAAGAGCTTGTGCTTGCGGTCGATCTCCTCGAGCTTGAACACCGAGCGCGCGGCGTAGCCGTCCTGCTTGGCTCGCTTGAAGAAGGTGTCGTGGCGCCTCTCGCGGTCGCCGAGCTTGGATCCCATGTCAGGCGCGGCGAATTTTATCCCGACCCGGGCGACGCTTCTTTGCGGGCGGTGACGCCACCGATGGCGCGCGGGGCCTGGGCTTCGCCGCCTCGGGCGGCCGAGCGGCAACCTCGGCCGGCGTCTCGAGCGTGATGGCACCGAGCACGCCGTTGCGGAACTCGTGCAGCAGCACAGCCGCGGCCTTCCCGAGGTCGGGCTCCCCGCCGCGGACGACGAAGTTGCGCGCGCGCGCGATGGACGTGAGCACGGCGCTCCCGTCGGCACCCTCGGGCAGCGCGCCGAAGCGGCGGGCGATCCGGTCCGGGTAGTGCGACAGCAGGTAGCTCGTGAGATCGAGTGCGATGGACTCGTCGTCGTAGGCGTTGCGACCGATGCTGTGCGTCGCAGCGAGCTTGTGCGCGACCGCCTGCGAGACACCGGGCCACGTCATGCCGGGCG
>JAYTLP010000498.1:0-5379 GCA_043729375.1 Myxococcales bacterium | reverse complement strand
GCCGGCGTCACGCAGACGCCGCCAAGGCCGTCCCCGACATCGAGGTCCGAGTACCGCAGGCCGCTGGGGCAAGCCGAGTCCGGGTACGAGCACCACTGGTTCCCCGACGCGGCTTCCGTACAGACGCCGCCAGCGTGGAGATCGCAGTTCGTCGAGTCGACGCACTCGACGCTCTTCGTGGGGCCCGGGCAGCTAGCGAGCGACGACGCGACAGCAGCGACGAGAAGGATGGTCAGACGACGCATTGCTAGAATCTCCCCTGGACCGAGATCCAGCGTGGTCCGACGGTAACCCGAACGCCGGTCCCGGCGGAGCGCTTCTTGGGGTTGATCGTGAGCTTCACCACGCCAGTGCCGAGCGCTACGATCCCCGCCGCGCCAGCGACGTACCCGATCGTGTCTCTCGTCGACGCCTGCGCGCGCAATTCGTCGCGGCGAGTCTCTCGCGGCTCCATGTCGGCCTCGTCCCGCAGTCCGCTCGCACTCGCGAGGGACCAGATGCCGACGCCAAGCGACGCCGCACCAGCGCCGGCAAGGATCCACCCGGTTCTGTCGCGGTACCAGGGATCGGCCACGGCGATGTCGGTCGCCACCGGCAATGGTTGAGGTCGGGCCGAGGCGGGCGTTGCAAGATCGTGCAAGGGGGCCGGTGCTGGTGCTGTCGGCTCCGCCAGCGTCGCCGCCTTGTCCATCTCCGCCCGCATCATCCGGCGGAAGTCCTCGGCAGCGGTGCGATGCAGCGTGAAGCGTGCGGGCGCGAAGTCGAGGAACTTCGTGTAGAAGTAGTCGGCGCGCGTGTACTCGCCGAGTTGGCGGTAGGCATGGCCGAGGTTCCAGTAGAACGAGTAATGGAACTTGGTTTCGATCGCGAGGCCGGCGAGGTACTCCTTGATCGCTTCCTCGTACTCGGTGCGCTGAACCGTGGGGTCTGTCCTCGCCTGCGCGCCGCGGAAGGCTTTGTTGCCGGCGTCGAAGTGTGCGCGCGCGTCTTCGGAGTCGGGCTTCGGGAGCTGCTCGTCGGCATGCGCGCGGCCGACCATCGCAGCGATGAGCGCGAGCGCGATCAAGAACTCGAGGCAGCGGGAGGCGCGCACCGAGACCGTCACGGAGCCACTGGTGGATGGGGGGAGCCGGCGGCCTTTGCGTCGGCGTGGATCTTCTCGTAGCCGTGGAGGAAGCGCTCCAGCTCCGTAGGGGTTAAGTCGTGGACCCACAGCCAACGCTCCTCGTCGGAGCCCGGGACCGGGTCGCCTCGACCCTGCGCGTCGGCGGCGCGGACGCGCACTGGGAGCTGCCCGGAGAGCACGTCTTCAATGATCAGGTGGGCGCGCTGGTATTGGTCCCGCAGCGTGGTCTGGGTGCCGTCACTGGCGTCAACGGTGAGAACGATCGTGACATCGTAGTAAAGCAGCGTCGGAAGTGTGTTTTCGGCGGGCGTGCGCGTCTGGGTCATCGATGACTCCATGCTCATGTGCTCCGGGCCTTGTTACGGTACGGACGAACGGATCGAGTGCCGAGGTTGGTCAGCGCCATGCGTGTGCGGTCGAACGCGCAGCGCACGAACGTGTCGCTCACTGCGCACCACCTTCGCCATTGACCTGAGTGCGCCGATCGTAGTCCGCGTTGGTCTTGCGGGCGCTGCCGATGATCGCTTGGAGCGCCTCATCGCGAGACTTCCCGTCCTTCATTCCATCCTCGACGAGTTGAACGAACGTCGGGCCGTCGGGGTCCCCGTACTCGGTCATGTCGCGGACGTTGAGTCCCGCCACGTCGCTCTCGCGCGCCATCAGGTCGCGCGCCTGGATGCGAGCATGATGGCGGATGTCGTAGGCGCGCCGCGCGCGATCTTCGAGGGCCACGCCCTGAGCTTGCCACGCCGCATCGAGCGCCGGGATCTCCTTCACGGCGTTCTTGTACCACTGCCGGATCTCGGGGTTGGTTCCCGGGCCGAGGGGGTCGTCGAGATCGGCGACGGGAAGGTGCGCCGCGTGTCCATCGTTCCAGCCTTCCAGCTCCAAGATCGCACGGCCATCGGCAGAGGTGACGCGGTAGCGGACAGACCCGGCGCCGTCGTGGATGGGTAGCGCCGTGGCGCCTTGCCGACGGTAGGCGGCGACCGCTGCTTCGACCTCCTCGCGGGATCCGGCAAAGCGCCGCTGACCGTCGACGGCGAGGAGATTGTGCTGTCGTGCGAGGTCTGTCCAGTGGGCGCCACCGGCCGGCGATGCGTCGCCGGGGGCGTTGCGCGTGGTGGCCTGCTCGGGGCGCGGGCGGTGTGCGTAGTACGCCTCGGCATCGGCGTGGAGCTTCTCGTACCCGCGGGTGAAGCGCGCCAGCTCGGCCGGGGTGAAGTCCTCGACCGAGAGCCAGGGTTCGCCGTCGGAATCAGGCTTGCCCCGTCCGTCCGCGTCGGCGGCCCGCACGCGCACCTTGCGCTCTCCGGAGAGCACCTCCTCGATGAGCTGGAGGGCGCGCTGATACTCGCCGCGCATCGTGGTCTGCATGACGTCGTGGCCGTCGGTGCTCAGCATGATCTCCGCGTCGTAGTAGAGCAGCGTGGGGAAGGCGTGGTCGTCGAACTGCTCGACGGGGGACGGCTTCCCGTCGACGCCTGCAACGGTCTGATCGGTTGCTCCGGTCCGGACGTTGCTGCCGAGGTTCACCTCGGCGATCACGCCGAGCGCAGTCATGCGCGCGGCCTGCTCCGGCGTCGCCATCGTGGCGTGGCCGAAACGCACGATCACCAACGTTGGATCCAGGTCGCCCGCGTCCCGCAGTTCTTCGAGAGCGGTGAGGAACTGATCGAGGTTGTGACGCGCGCGCTCCTGGTGGGTGAGTGCGCCGTCAGGCGTCCGCTTCCGGTCCTGGTCACGCTGGAAGGGCTTGCCGGCGTCGTTGTCGACGGCGCCTTCCCCGACGTGAGGACGAAGCACCGTGGGCTGGCCCCGTTCGCGCGCGGCGTCGCGCAGCTCGTCGTACATCCCCTTGAACCGCTCGCGGCCGATGCCATCGAAGGCGTACAGCTCCAGGCTGGCGATATCCATCCCGACGGTATCCCCGCGCGTGCGGACCTGCTCGCCCATGGTGGAGATGCTGTCGCCAAACGCCTTCTCGCCTTCCTTGTCCGTCCGTCGCGGCGCGTGAACCTCCTCGGGGTTGCCGTCGGCGCGCTCGCCGAAGTTGCGGGTGGGGATCATCGTGTGGAAGCGAACGTCGACCTCGCCGGGCTTGATCTCCCCCGCTGCGATCAGCTCGTCGACGATGCGGCGGATCCGATCCGCGCCGAACCGCTGGGCCAGCTTCTTGGTGCTGTTGCTCTGCTCGGTGTAGCCGACGCGGTCTCTCGCCAAGCGGCGGATCGCCTCGCGGGTGTACTCGTCGTAGGCGCGGGCCTCGTACTCTGCTGTGGCGGCCTTGTCGGCGCGGTCGGGAGCCTTGCCCGCGAACGTGGCTTTCACCAGCTCGTCGCGCATCTCGTAGGCGCTGTTGAAGTCGGTGTGCTCGGTGGCGGTGAGCGCGGAGCGCGCGGCGTCCTGGGCGAGCATCTCGATGCGCTCCTGGATCGCCTGCTTGGCCTCGGGACTCCTCGCGGCGCCCTGCTCCTTCGTGAGCAACGCGATCTGTCGCTGCGCCGTGGACACGATCTCCAACGCGTCACCGGCGGTCGATCGCTTTGTGATGGCTCGGTCCGGGCCTCTCTCGTGCTCAAACTGCCTGAACGACACGAGCTGCTCCAGCACGGGCACCCACGAGCCGGTGTCCTCGCCATGCGCAGCTTCAGCGGCCTTACGACGGAAGACCTCGGTATCGACCACGCCCATGAAGTGGCTGTGGAGTTCGACGCCCGGGTGCCCGCGCTCGGCGTCGAGTTCGCCGCGCGCTCCCTCGCGGCGCGCGCGATCGTTTTGAACGACGACCTGCGCCTCGACCATGCGGCGCCGCCGGGCAGCGTCGGGAGAGTCGTCGACAATGTCGAGCTGGCGCTCATGTTGCCTGATCTCGTTCCTGAGCACCTCCGCTTGCGTTGCACCTGCCGGCCCCTCGGCGGTGGCCTCGTCGAGCTGACGGCGCATGACGCGCAGCTCGGCGATCTTGCCCATGTCACTCGGCGAGAGAGTCTCGCCCGTGGCGCCCTTGCCGAGCGCGTCCGCGATGGCGAGCGGCTTGCCCGCGCGACGGCGAGCGGTCAACGCGGCGGTCTCGGTGAGCCGGTGGACGATCACGCGCTCGACCTCGGTGGCATGCGCTCGCGTCGACACGGTCACGACGGCATGGTCGTCGGCGAGCGTCAGCTTCGACGGCGCACCGTCGGCGCCCAGGTCCGCGATCTCGACGCGCACCGGGAAGCCGTCGCCGCCGTCGACCAAGCGCAGCGTGCCGGCGCCCTCGACCGCGACCCCGCCGGCCATGTGCGCCGCGCGGAGCGCCGCGCGCTCGATGTCGGCGCGCACCTGCTCGATCGGACGCGCCTGCGCGGGTGCGGTCGGCGCCACGGTGGCCGCCCCTCCGGCGGACGCTGCTGCGCTCGCGCCGCGCGTCGCATCACCGGCGCTCGGCCGGGGCCGCGCGGTCGCGTCCGGGCGCGCGATCAGATCCACCGGGATCCCGTCGGGACCGACGACGCGGTACCGATAGCTGCCGTCAGCCTCGGCGTGCGTCTCGATGGTGACGCCCGGCTTGCGGTAGCTGTCGAGCACGGCGTCGATCTTGGGCTGGGTGCCTGCGAACACGCGCCCCGGGACCACGGTCTCGAGCCCGAGCTGCGCGGGCAGCGTGCCGCCTTCGAGCATGTCGAGCCCGGTGAGGTGCTGGCTGGCGCTGCCGTGCATCGCGGCCACCAGCTCCGGCTCGATGCCCATCCGATGCAGCTCGGCGGGCGACTTGGTGCTCAGGTCTTGCCAGAGCGCCAGCTCGCCTTCGAGCTGCGCGCGCTCGGTGCGGAGCAGGTGGAGCGCCGCCGCGGGATCCTTCGTCCTCTTGACCTGGCGAGCCAGCGCGGTTAGCTGGACGTGCTGCTTCGCCAGCGCGCCGCCGCGCGCGCCGAGCGCCTTGAGCTGCGCCATCGGCGTCTTGGCGAGGCGAGCGAGCACGGCGGTGCCGATGACCTGCGCGATGCCCTGGACCGCCTGCTCCTCGATCTCGGCGGTGGTGAGGGCGCGGCCCTGCTTGCGGAGGCTCTCAACCTGCGCGCCCGCGTACATCACCCCGGACATCACAAGCGCGCGGCCGGTCAGCTCGACACCCTTGGCGGAGTAGTACGCGAGCCTGCCGGCGGACGCACCGTGGGCCACCGTCTGGCCGATGCGAGTCGCGCGGAAGACGGCGTCGAAGCCTTTGAGCGCCGTGATCATCACGACGTTCTGCGCCATGTCGGACACGA
>JAYTLP010000497.1:0-8474 GCA_043729375.1 Myxococcales bacterium | reverse complement strand
TCGACGAGATCGGGGCCTTTGACGGCTGCGTACTGCGGGCCGACCTGGCCGACGATCGTCAGCCCGTCTCCGCGCAGCCGCGCCCCGCTCTCCATCACGGAGAGCAGCTCTGCATCGAAAGCGGGGTCCGCGACGGCGTCGAAGAGCAGCCCCTTGCGCGGGGGCTCGCCGGCAATCTCCAGCTCGCAGATCGCGCGATCGGGCGTGCGCTGCCGGGCCTGTGTCGCGTCGTCGCCCTCGAGGTATGCGAGCGGCAGCACCCACTGATCACTCTCGGCGTCGTCATACTCGACCTCGACGAACGTGAGCACCGCGCCGGACTTTCCGATGACCACCGGCTCTTGCAGCCTGACGCGCTTCAGCGCGCGCGCCTTGCCACCGAACCAGCGCGCGCGCCGCAGGTAGTCGGGGAGGATCGCCTCGAGGCGCTCGCGCTCGGGGGTGCGCAGCAGCTCGGCGAGCGGTCGCTTGACGCTCAGCGTGGCGAGCGGGTGCTCGGCGATGGTTCCGACGGCGTGCTTGGCCTGTGGCGCCTCGATGGAGAACCAGTAGAAGCCGTGCGCGCCGAGCGAGATGGGGTACGGTCCCGTACCGATGACGGGGAACGGGCTGCGACCCGTGAGCTCGACGGGGACCATCCCGGCGTAGCGCGACAGGTCGAGCTCGGTGGCCTGCGGGAAGCGCGCGAGGTTCGCGACCACCAGGATCTTCTCGTCATCGAACACGCGGACGTACGCCACGATCTTCGAGTTGTCGGGGTTGAGGAACTCCATCGAGCCGCGCCCGAACGCCTGGTACTGCTTGCGCAGCGCGACGAGGCGACGCATCCACCACAGCAGCGAGCTGTGATTCTGCTCCTGCGACTCCACGTTCACCGTCTGGTAGTGGTACTCGAGGTCGATGATGACCGGCAGGATGAGCTTCTGCGGGTTCGCGCTCGAGAAGCCCGCGTTGCGGTCGCCCGACCACTGCATCGGTGTGCGTACACCGTCCCGATCACCGAGGTAGACGTTGTCGCCCATGCCGATCTCGTCGCCGTAGTAGAGGACAGGCGTGCCGGGCAGCGAGAGCAAAAGACCGTTCTTGAGCTCGATGGTGCGTCGGCTGTTGCCGAGGAGCGGCGCGAGGCGACGGCGGATACCGACGTTGATGCGCATGCGCGACTCCGACGCGTACGCGCGGTACATGTAGTCGCGCTCCTCGTCTGTGACCATCTCGAGCGTGAGCTCGTCGTGGTTGCGCAGGAACAGCGCCCACTGGTTGTTCGGGTCGATGGCCGGCGTCTGCGCCCACACGTCGGTGATGGGAAAGCGATCTTCCATGCGCACCGCGAGGAACAGCCGCGGCATGAGCGGGAAGTGGAACGCCATGTGGCACTCGTCGCCGAGGTACGCGACGGCATCCTCGGGCCACTGGTTGGCCTCGCCGAGCAGCATGCGATCGGCGAAGTGGTCGTCGACGTGCTTGCGCAGGTCCTTCAGGAACTGGTGCGTGCGCGGGAGATTCTCGCAGTTCGAGCCCTCCTCCTCGTACAGGTACGGCACGGCATCGAGGCGCAGCCCGTCGACGCCGAGGTCGAACCAGAAGTCGACGACGTCGAAGAGCGCCTTTTGCACCGCGGGGTTCTCGAAGTTGAGGTCCGGCTGGTGCGCGAAGAAGCGGTGCCAGTAGTTCTGCTTGGCAACGGCGTCCCACGACCAGTTCGATGGCTCGGTGTCAGTGAAGATGATGCGCGCGTCCTTGTACTTCTCGACGCTGTCGCTCCACACGTAGAAGTCGCGCTCGGGCGAGCCGAGGGGTGCGCGGCGCGCGCGCTGGAACCACGGGTGCTGGTCGGAGGTGTGGTTACACACGAGCTCGGTGACGACGCGCAGCCCGCGGCGGTGTGCCTCGTCGAGGAAAGCCTTGAAGTCGTCGAGCGTGCCGCAGTCGGGATGCACGTCGGTGTAGTCCGCGGTGTCGTAGCCGTCGTCGCGCATCGGCGACGGATAGAACGGCAGCAGCCACAGCGTGTTCACGCCGAGGTCCTGCAGATAGCCGAGCTTCGCGGTGAGGCCGGGGAAGTCGCCGACGCCATCGCCGTTCGAGTCGTAGAACGAGCGCACGCGCAGCTCGTAGAAGACCGCGTCCTTGTACCAGAGCGGCTCGGACGGCATGCCGTTGGAGCGGGGTTTCGTCACGAGCGCCTCTCGATGCGAAAGATGTGCGCGGGCTCCGTGCTCGGATCGAGCGCAACGTAGTTGTCCTGGCCCCACTCGTAGCGCTGTCCCGACAGCAGGTCGTACACGGTGTAGCGCTCGCCAGGCTGCACACCGACGATCTCCGGCGGCACGTGACAGCGCCCGTGCTGCTCGGTCGTCGGATCGAGGTTGACCACCACGAGGAGCACGTTGCTCTTGTCCGCGTTCCAGCGCGCGAAGATGAGGATTTGCTCCGAATCCACCCTCAGGAACTCGATGGGCACGAGCCGGTGCAGCGCGGGGTTCTCGCGCCGGATGGTGTTGAGCCGCGCGATGTAGGCCTTGAGGTTGCCCGGTGCGTCGTAGTCGCGGTGCTTGAGCTCGTACTTCTCCGAGTCGCGATAGTCCTCGCTGTCAGGCAGCGCGGAGCCCTCGCTCAGCTCGTAGCCAGAGTACATGCCGTAGCTCGGCGACAGCGTGGCGGCGAGCACGACGCGCTGCTTGAACGCGGCTGGCGCGCTCGTCTGCAGCATCCTCGGCAGGATGTCCGGCGTGTTGACCCAGAAGTTGGGCCGATAGAAGTCGTTCATCTCGCCGGTGAGCTCGGTGAGGTACTCGGTGAGCTCGGCCTTCGTGGTGCGCCACGTGAAGTAGGTATACGACTGCGAGAAGCCGATCTTGCCGAGCGCGCCCATCATCTTCGGCCGCGTGAACGCTTCGGCGAGGAACAGCACGTTCGGGTCGAGGGCCTGCAGCTCCCGGATGAGGCGCTCCCACATGTAGAGCGGCTTCGTGTGCGGGTTGTCGACGCGGAACACGGTCACGCCGTGCGAGACCCAGAAGCGCAGCACGTCGCCGAGCGCGACGACGAGCGCCTCCGCATCGGGCGTGTCGAAGTCGATGGAGTAGACGTCCTGGTACTCCTTCGGCGGATTCTCCGCGTACTTGATCGTCCCGTCGGGACGGCGGAAGAACCAGTCCGGGTGCGCGCGCACCCATGGGTGATCGGGCGCGCACTGGATCGCGAAGTCGAGCGCTACCTCGAGGCCGAGCCGCTTCGCCGTCGCCACGAATTCGTCGAAGTCGGCGAGCGTCCCCAGCTTGGGCTCGACGGCGTCATGGCCGCCCTCGACGCTGCCGATGGCCCAAGGCGAGCCGGGGTCGCCGGGCTCCGACGTGAGCTTGTTGTTGCGGCCCTTGCGGTTGATTTTGCCGACGGGGTGGATGGGCGGCAGGTAGACGATATCGAAGCCGAGGTCCGCGATCTCCGGGAGGCGCTGCGCGGCCGATCTGAACGTGCCGTGCTCGCCGGGCCGGTCGCCCTGCGAGCGCGGAAACAGCTCGTACCAGGCGGAGAACGCCGCGAGCTCGCGGTCGGCGTAGACGGGGAACGCTGCGGTGCGCGCGAGGTCCGGGCGGCTCGAGGTCCGCGCCATGATCTCGACGAGCTCTGCCTCACCCGCGATGCCGACGGCCGCTGCATCGTCCGGCGCCAGCTCGAGCAGCGCCGCGTAGCGACGGAGCACGGCCGCCTCGTTGCGGAGGCCGGCCGTGTGCGCGGCCTCGGCAGTGCGCGTGACGAGGTCGTGACCCTCGAGGCGATCCGACTTCACGTCGCGCCTGGCGGCAACCTTCTTGCCGAGGTCGCGGTGCCAGGAGCCGTAGTGGTCGGTGTAGGCGTCGATCTCGAAGCGGTGCAGCCCCACCACATCGAGCGAGATCTGCGCGCGCCAGCGATCTTGCGTCGCGGACGTGAGCGGGATGCCGTGCTCGAGCATCGGACGCATCGGTACCTCGCGGATCTTGCCCGCGGGATCGCGCAGCCGGATCAGCGCGCGCAGGCTGGCGTGACCGTCACGGAAGATGTCGGCGTCGACGGTGAGCACGTCGCCGACGATGCGCTTGGCGGCGTGACGGCCGCCCTCGACCATCGGAGAGACTCGCTCGATGAACGCGGGGCCTGTTTTCGGGACGGACGGCGGCTCGGATGCGCTAGGATGCACGGGCCTTCGATGCTACAGAGCGACGCGTCGTTGTCTACACCTCCGGACGCACCTCCGGACGCACCTCCGACCGCACCTCCGGCCGCAAGACCCGTGTCCGACGCTCATCGAATTGCCGTCGCTGATGCGCTCCGCGCGCTGGGCGTCCAGCGCCTCGTGCTCGGCATCCACGACCCGTGCTTTCCTGCGGGTCCAGACGACGTGGGAGTCGGGACCCCGTACAGCGACGCGGGCCGCGCGCTCTTCCGCTATGCGCACGCGCTCGGCTTCAACGGCGTACAGCTCGGTCCTCAGGGCGACACCACGCCCACGAACCCGTCGCCGTACGACGCGACCTTGTTCTCGCGCGCCACGATCTCCGTCGCGCTGCCGCCGTGCGCCGACGAGCCGCCTGCACCGCACCCCGAGCGAGCCGACTACGCCGATGCGTGGACCCGTCAGCGTGCGCGGCTCATCGCTCGGTTCGCCACCGCCGATCTCGCCGCGGCCAACACATGGGCTGCCGAGCAGGGGCCGTGGCTCGCGCGCGAGGCACGCTACGCCGCGCTGACCGAGACGTTCGGCACCGATGATTGGCGCGCTTGGCCATACGACGCTCAGGTCGAGCACTCGGCCCGCTTCGTCTACGTGCAGTGGCTCGCAGCGACCCAGCACGCGGCGCTCCGCACGCTGTGCGCAGAGCTGGGGCTGCGGCTGTGGGGGGACCTTGCCGTGGGCGTGTCGCATCGCGATGTGTGGTCGATGCAGCCGCTGTTCCTCGAAGGTTATCGCATGGGCGCGCCGCCGAGCCGAACCACGCCCGCGGGCCAGCCATGGAACTTTCCGGTGCTCGACCCTGCGCAGGACGCGGCCGCGGCGGAGCTCGTCGAGGCGCGCATCGCGAAGATGCTCGACGAGTACGACGGCATCCGGATCGATCACCCGCACGGGCTCGTCGATCCGTGGGTCTACCGCACCGACCAGATCGAGACGCCGTCGGACGCGTTCTCCGCCGTACGTGCGGGCGCACGCCTCTTCTCGTCGCCGGACCAGGTCGACCACCCGCGACTGTGGGGCTTCTCCGTCGCGCGTCCGCACCAGATCGATCGCGCGCGTGACCGCTGGGACGACGCATGGGTTACGACGATGGACGACGCGCAGGTCGATCGCTACGCGAAGCTCTTCGACCGCATCATCGGGCGCGTCAAGGCCGCGGGCAAGCACGTCGAGGACCAGCTCTGCGAGGTGCTCTCCACGTGGCCGTATCCGCTGCGGCGCGTGATGCAGCGCCACGGGCTCGGGCGCCTCGTCGTCACGCAGAAGGCGAAGCTCGACGATCCCACCGACGTGTACCGCACCGAGAACGCGCAAGCGGCCGACTGGGTGATGGTCGGCAACCACGACACGCAGCCGGTGTGGAAGGTGGTCGAAGGGTGGCACGACACCGACGCGGGTCGAGCGCGCGCGCGCTACCTCGCGGAGTCGCTCGAACCCGACGAGGCACGTCGCGCGGTGTACGCGGAGCAGCTCTGCCGCTCGGCGTCGAACCTGTGCACGGGCATGTTCGCGGCGCTGTTCGCGTGCAGAGCGACGAGCGTGTCGATCTTCTTCGCCGACCTGTTCGGCATGCGCGCGAGCTACAACGTGCCGGGCACCGTCTCGGCCGACAACTGGTCGCTGCGCCTCCAGCCCGACTACGCGGAGACCTACGTTCGCGCTCTCGCGCACGAGAGCGGCCCTCAAGCGCTCGACCTGCCGCTCGCGCTCCGACTCGCGCTCCACGCACGCGGTCTCGATGCAGATGCGCTGTCGCAGCGGCTCGAGGCGCTCAGCCCGAGCGCCGTACACTGGGTCGACACGCTGGCCGGCGCAAGCGCGACCAGTCACGCCGGCCCGTCGACAGTCGTGTAGTGATGGCGTACGCCTCCAGCGCGTCTCGACCAGGCACCGGCGGACTGGAAGCCACCAGCTGGAGCCAACTCGATACCAAGCTCGACGTGGCGGTCGACATCGAGGGACATGGCGGCGCTCGGCTTCTGGACCGCGCTCGCGCGACGAGCCACCCGAACCTGTGGGCGCGACTCCGAACCTCTCCGTCGACGATGTCGCCGTCGAGCTGGCCGTCAACGACGTCGGTCCGAAGCGCGGAGAGATGCACACCAATCTCCTCGCCCTCGGCGCGCTCGTGCAGATGCACGCGCCCGCGCGCATCCGGGCCGTCGTCGCTCCTCGGCGCAGTTTTGCACCGACAACGAGGTGTATCGGATTTGGTACACCGCCGACCTCCGCGTCGACTGGACGAGCTACGGGCTGACCGGGGTCCTGGATTTCGACGTCGCCACACGGCATCCGTCGAACACCTCCCGGATGCTGCCCGCGCCCAGCTCCGACGTCACGCACTTCACGAGAACAGGACCGCGAGCTGGTCGAAGTTGAAGCCGCCCTGGGCCTGTGGTGCAGCCGATGGTGAAGCTGCACCAGGCCATGTCGGACCGAGGCACCTCGACGGACCCGCGCCACCTGCGGTAGATAGGACGCCATGGGACGCATCTTCGAGACTCGCAAGCACACGATGTTCGCGCGCTGGAACAAGATGGCGAAGGCGTTCACGCGCATCAGCAAGGACATCGCCATTGCGGTGAAGGCGGGTGGCGGGAGTCCCGACTCGAACCCTGCGCTCCGTCGCGTGATCCAGAACGCGCGCGCGCTGAACATGCCGAAGGACAAGGTCGACGCCGCAATCAAGCGGGCCTGCGGCGAGGACGTGAAGGCCTACGACGTCGTGGTGTACGAGGGCTACGCGCCGCACGGCATCGCGCTGCTCGTCGAGACGGCGACCGACAATGTGGTGCGCACCGTGGCCAACATCCGCTCCATCTTCAAGAAGCAGGAGGGAAACTTCGGCGCGTCCGGCTCCGTCGCGTTCATGTTCTCGCACATGGGCGTTTTCCGGATCGCCACCGAGAACGTCGAGGATGCGGAGAAGCTCGAGCTCGAGCTCATCGACTTCGGCCTCGAGGAGATGGGCGAGTCCACGAACGACAAGGGTGAGAAGCAGATCGTCATCCGTTGCGCTTTCAAGGACTTCGGCAAGCTGCAGGCCGCGCTCGAGGAGCGCAAGATCGACGTGGTCTCCGCGGAGAGCGAACACATCGCGCAGAACCACCTCGAACTGCCCGAGGCGCAGGCGACCCAGGTCCTCGAGCTCGTCGACGCCCTCGAGCAGGACGAGGACGTGCAGAAGGTCTTCCACAACCTCGCGTAGCTCGGCAGCACGCAGACACCGTGCGCAGGGGCATGACAACCGCGCACGAGGGACACACATTCTCGTCATGCTGCCGCTTTCCGTCCTCGACCTCTTTCCCGTCGTGAGCAACATTTCTCCGAGCCAGGCGCTGCGGAACTCCATCGAGCTCGCGCAGCTCGTCGATGCGCTCGGATACACGCGCTACTGGATTGCCGAGCACCACAACATGCCGGGCATCGCGTCGGCGGCGCCGGAGGTGCTCATCGGCCACGTCGCGCAGGTCACGAAGCGGATCCGCGTCGGCTCCGGCGGTATCATGGTGCCCAACCACACGCCGCTGCGGGTCGTCGAGATCTTCCGTACGCTCGAGGCCCTGCACCCCGGGCGCATCGATCTCGGGCTCGGTCGTGCGCCGGGTACGGATCACGTCACTTCACAGGCGCTGAGGCGCTCGGGGCGAGAGGTGAACAGCGAGCTCGCCGAGCTGCTCGCGTTCGCCGGCGGCGGGTTTCCATCGGAACATCCATTCGCGCGCATCGTCGTGATGCCATCGGACGTCGCGACGCCGCCCATCTGGATGCTCGGCTCCACGCAGGCGGGTGCAGCGATCGCGGCGCAGCTCGGTTGCGGCTTCGCCTTCGCGGGGCACTTCAGCATGAGCGAGGCGCGCGGCGCGCTGGAGCGTTATCGCGATGACTTTCACCCACAGGGCACGCTCGCAAAGCCTCACGCGATCCTCGCGCTGTCGGTCGTGTGCGCCGAGACGAAGGCGCGCGCCGACGAGCTCGCCCTGCCGCTCAAGGTCGCGGCATCGCGGCTCGCAAAGGGTCACCCCGCCACGTTCGCGACGGTGGAGGAGGCCAAGGCCTACACGTTCGGTCCCGCGGATCAGGCGATCGTCGAGCGGTTCTCGCTGGGAAGCATCGTCGGCGATATCGACTTCGTGTGCCGTGAGATCCCGCGCGTGGCGGCGGAGCTGGGCGCCGACGAGGTCATGATCTCGTCGGTGATCCCGGACCACGGCGAGCGGCTCGCTTCGTACGAGCGCATCGCCGCCGCGTTGCT
>JAYTLP010000496.1:0-8347 GCA_043729375.1 Myxococcales bacterium | reverse complement strand
CCGGCTGGGGCGCTGGAGATGTCGACCACACGCGCATCGATCTCGGTGCGCTCGGCGACGCCGACGCCGAGAAGATGCTGCGCGGCGTGCTCGCCCGGGCCGAGCCGCTCCCGCAGGCCCTCATCGACGACGCAGTCGAGCTGACGTCGGGCAATCCGTTCTTCATCGAGGAGCTGATTCGCGTCTTTCTCACCAATGGCACGATCGTCTCGGTGTCCACCCCCGAAGGCGAGCGGTGGCGCATCGACCAGGCGCGGGCGGCGCAGGCCGAGCTGCCCATCAGCATCGAGGGTGCTATCCAGGCGCGGATCGCGGCGCTGTCCTCGGTCGAGCGTGAGCTCCTCGAGCGCGCGGCGTCGCTCGGCAGCGTGTTCTGGCTGGGCGCGCTCGTCGTGCTCGGCCGCGATCCAGCCGCAGAAGGGGCGGCGGCAGGGCTGCGCAGCTTCGGCATCGAGGAGCGCGCGCGCATCGAGGCCACGCTCGACGAGCTCATCGAGCGCGACTACCTCCTCGAGATGCCCGACTCGTCCGTGCCCGGCGAGACGGAGTACATCTTCAAGCACAACCTCGAGCACGGGCTCGTGCAGCGACTCACCGCACCGCCTCGCGCGCGCCAGTTCTACCGTCGCTCGGCGGAGTGGCTCGAGTCGCGGATGCCGCGCGCGGAGCAGTCGGGCGAGCAGCTCGAGTTCCTCGGCGCCCAGTACGAGCGCGGCGGGAGCTCGGCGCGGGCCTCCGCGGTCTACTTCGCGGCAGCCGACAAGGCGCGGACGCGCTACGCGAACGGCGCTGCCGTCGAGCTCTACGAGCGTGGGCTCCGCCTCCTGGGCGAGGACGACGCGCTGCCGCGTATCGATCCGCTCCACAACTACGGCGACGTTCTCCAGCGATCGGGACGCCTCGCCGAAGCGCTCGTCGCGTTCTCGACGATGCTCGACCTCGCCTACCGGCTCGATCACACCTCGAAGTGCGGCGCGGCGCTCGGACGCATCGCGCGCATCTACAGGGCTCGCGGCGAGCTCGTCGAGGCCGAGCAGCACCTGCGGCAGGCGCTCGCGCTCTTCCGCGCAGGTGGGGACATCCGCGGCGTCGCAGGCGTCGAGGACGACCTCGGCCGGATCGCGTTCCTTCGCGGTGCGTATGCAGAGTCCGTCGAGCTGCACGCTCGGTCCCTCGATCTGCGGCGCGCGCTCGGCGACAAGCGATCCATCGCGCTTTCGCTCCACAACCTAGCGCTCGCGCACCAGGCGTCCGGTGGTCATGGGCAGGCGATGGTCCGCTTCCAGGAAGCGCTCGCCCTGCGACGCGAGGTCCACGATCAGACGGGCACGGTGCACTCGTTCCTCGCGGTGGCCACGGCCTGGCGAGATCGCGACGAGCCGCGTCGCGCCGTCGAGGTCCTCGAGGACGCGCGTGTGCTCGTCGAGCAGACCGGCGAGCGACTCGACGAAGCAGCCATCCTCACGCGGCTCGGCGAGGCGCTCGCGCAGCTCTCCCAGCGCAAAGAAGCGCTCGAGCACCTCGCGCGCGCTGTGGAGCTCAGCGTCACGTTCGGTGACCGCCTGCTCGAGAGCGAGGCTCTGCGCCTCCGCGCCGAGATCCTGCTCGAGCTGGGCGACGAGGCGGGTGCTGCCGACGCGGGTCGACGCTCGCTCGACCTCGCGGAGAAGCTGGGCTCGCGTTCTGCCATCGCGCTCGCGCATCGCGCTCTTGGTGCGGTGGCGTCGCGCCGGGGCGGCGCCGATGCCGAGGCCGACGCGCACTTCAAGGTTGCGCTCGACACGATGCTGGTCCTCGGTGCCGAGCTCGAGCTCGCGCGCACCTACCACTGGTACGCGCGCGTGCTCGAGCGCCGCGGCGACCGCGAGGCTGCGGAGCGCTTTGCGGCCAACGCGGGCGAGATCACGGCGCGCTTCACGCTGCTGTTGCCCCCCGCGGACGCCACCGACCCCGGCGATCCCACTCGCTAGTGGCGCCGATGCGGACGCCGAAGCCAGAGCAGGTCCCAGCGCATATTCGTGGCGTCATGCGAGAGCTCGAGCAGGCCGGTCACGAGGCCTGGCTCGTCGGCGGTGCCGTGCGCGATCTGTGCTGGGACAAGCCAGCAAAGGACTTCGACGTGGCCACCTCGGCCACGCCCGACGATATGCGACGCATGTTCGGGCGGCGCGCCATCCCCACCGGGGAGAAGCACGGCACGATGACGATCCTCGTCGAGAAGAGCCGCCGGGAGCGCGAGGGCATCGAGGTCACCACCTTTCGCGGCGAGGGCACGTACACCGACGGGAGGCGTCCCGACTCGATCGTGTTCGTGCGCACCATCGAGGAGGACCTCGCGCGCCGCGACTTCACCATGAACGCGATCGCGTACGACCCGACGCGTGACGAGCTGCGGGATCCGTTCGGCGGCCGCGACGATATGGAGCGGAAGCTGGTACGCGCCGTCGGCAACGCCGTCGAGCGCTTCTCCGAGGACGGTCTTCGCGCGCTGCGTGCCGTGCGCTTCGCCGCGCAGCACGCGCTCACGCTCGATGCCGCAACGAAGGCGGCCATCCCCGCCACGCTCGCCGTGTTCCGGAAGGTCTCCGCGGAACGCGTGCGCGACGAGCTGCTGAAGATATTGCTCTCTCCGCTGCCATCGGTCGGGCTGCGTCTCCTCGTCGAGACCGGGCTGCTACACGAGGTGCTCCCGGAGCTCGAGGAGGGCATCGGCTTCCAGCAGAACCGCCACCACAGCCACGACGTGTGGGAGCACACGCTCGCGACAGTGGACGCCGCGCGGGTGCTCCCCGACGACGAGACGCCGTGGCTCGTGCGCATGGCGGCGCTGCTGCACGACGTCGCGAAGCCACGCACGGCGGCGCCGAAGGACGGTGCACCCGGGGAGAACACGTTCTACAAGCACGACCTCGTTGGCGCGAAGATGACGACCGCCATAGCCGAGCGCCTCAAGCTGTCGAACAAGGAGCGCGACCGCCTCGTAGGCCTCGTCCTCAACCACATGTTCTGGTACTCGCCGGAGTGGAGTGACGGCACCGTGCGGCGCTTCATCAATCGCGTCGGGGCGAGCGAGCTACCTCCGCTGTTCGCGCTGCGCGAAGCCGACGTGTGTGGGCGGGGTAAAGGCGAGAGCCCGGACGGCGAGCTCGCACCGCTCAAGGCCCGCGTCGAGGAGGAGATGAAGAAGGCCTCCGCGCTCAAGGTCGGCGACCTCGCGCTGCGCGGGCCCGACGTGCTGCGCATCCTCGGCTGCCCGCCTGGACCCATCATCGGCGAGGTGCTCAGGCGCCTGCTCGAGCGCGTTCTCGACGATCCGGCGCTGAACAACCCCGACGCGCTGGCCGCGCTTGTCCCCGAGGTCGCTGAATAGCTCGGTCCGGCTACTTGGGGTCGCTCCAGCCGCCGGTCGCCGCCGTGAGCGCGTTGGCCTCCTTCGGCCCCCACGTACCTGGCTCGTAGGTGTACACCGGCACCGCGTCGTCGAGCACGGGCTGTACGATGGCCCACGCAGCCTCCACGGCGTCCTCCCGCGCAAAGAGGGTGGGATCGCCTTCCATCGCGTCGTTGAGCAGCCGCTCGTAGGGGCCCAGCCCGTCGTTCTCCGCGCGATATGCGAACTGCAGCTCGCGCGCGTCGCCGATCATGTCCTCACCGGGCTTCTTCACGAGCGCCCCGATCGCGAGGTCGAGCTCGGGCGAGAGGCGCAGGCGCACGTAGTTCGGGCGGTCGCGGATGAGCTTCGTGACGGGTGGGCGCTTCAGCTCGACCATCACCTCAGTGACCGTGACGGGCATCTCCTTGCCCGCGCGGATGAAGAAGGGCACGCCGTGCCAGCGCCACGCGTCGATCTCGAGCCGGAGCGCGGCGAACGTCTCCTTCGTGGAGCGCCGCGCGACGCCCGGCTCGTCGAGGTAGCCCTTGAACTGACCGCGCACGACGTCGGATGGCTTGAGCGGTCGGATCTGCCGGAAGACCTTCACCAGCTCGTCGCGCACGCTCTCGCGGTACGTGGTGGCTGGGGGCTCCATGGCAAGCATGCCGACGACCTGCAGCATGTGGTTCTGCACGACGTCGCGGATCGCGCCAGCCTCGTCGTAGAAGGCGCCGCGGCCCTTTATGCCGAACTGCTCGGCCATCGTGATCTGCACGTTCTCGACGTAGTTTCGGTTCCAGATGGGCTCGAGGAACGTGTTGGCGAAGCGGAAGTACTCGAGGTTGAGCACCGTCTCCTTGCCCAGGTAGTGATCGATGCGAAACACGGCTTGCTCGTCGAAGACCGTGTGGAGCACCTTGTTCAGCACCTTCGACGTGGGCAGGTCGTGGCCGAACGGCTTCTCGATGACGACGCGCGCGCCTGCGCCGCAGCCCGAGGTGCCGAGCTTCTCGACGACGATCGGGAACATGCTCGGTGGAATTGCCAGGTAGTGCACCGGGTGCGCGGCGTCCCCGAGCTCCTTGCGCAGCGTCTCGAACGTCGCGAGCTCGCGATAGTCGCCATCCACGTAGCGCAGGCGCTCGGCGAGCTTGGCGAAATCCGCCTCGTTGTAGACCTTTGCATCGATGAGGCTTTGCTTCGCGCGCTCGCGGAGCTGCTCGACGGTCCAGCCTTGCTTGGCCACACCGATGATCGGCACCTCGAGCTTGCCGTGGCGCACCATGGCTTGCAGCGCGGGAAAAATCTTCTTGTAGGCGAGGTCTCCGGTGGCACCGAAGAAGACGAAGGCATCGGAAGGCACGAGCATGGAGGCGGCTCCGGGGGAAAGATTCCCAATCATGCTAGCGCACCTGGTCGCGAGCCACGCCTTTGCTGCGACGATGGTGGCAAAGTACCGGGGCTCGCACGATCACGTCAGGCCAGCTCGGTCTCCCCCATGACGCGGAGCAGGCGCTCGTCGTTCTTCATGCCGAGGCGCCCGAAGATGAGCTGCGCCTCGCCGAGCAGCGAGCGACCGCCCTCGACGTCGGTACGCTCGATGCGGTACTGGCCGTAGCGCACGAGGCCATGCCCCAGCTCGGCGTTGTTGCCGATCTCCCGGAAGAGCGCGATGCCGCGCTGGTAGTAGTCGTCTGCGGTCAGCGTGCCCGAGCCCGTGTCGTCGAACAGGGTGGCGGCATGAACCTCGCCGAGCGCGAGCAGGGCGCGCCCGACGTCGACGCGGATCCCGGCCGTCTCGGCGAGGTGCAGCGCCTCCGTGCAGCGGGCCAGCGCCTCGTCGTTGTGCCCGTCGGCGAGCTCGAGAAGGCCGAGGTTGTAGAGCGACTCGCAGAGGAGCCTGCGATCGTCGAGCTCCTCGGCGAGCGCCCGAGCCGCGTCGAAGCGCGTGCGAGCTTCCCCTCGCTGCCCCGACGCGCGCGCGACCTCTCCGAGGTGGTTCAGGAGGAGGGCCTCGAGCGGCATCGAGCCGATCTTCACGGCGCGCTCGAGCGCCGTCTGCCAGTACGCGCTGGCGTTCGTCAGGTCTCCGCGATGGAAGGCGAGCATGCCGAGACCGTTGTGGGCCTCGATGATGCCGGCCGCATCGGACAGGGCCGAGCGCAGCTCGAGTGCCTCGGCGTAGCAGGCCTCCGCGGCGTCGAACAGGCCGCGGTGCCGCTCGATGTTGCCGATGTGCATGAGCGACGTGGACACCGAACCCTTGTCGCCGAGCTGCCTGCGCATCTCGAGTCCGCCCGCCGAGCGGTCGAGCGCCTCGTCGTAGCGCGACATCAGCCAGAGCACCTGCCCGATGTCGTCCAGCGAGCCGGCGACCCCACGAGTGTCGCTCGCCTGCTCGAAGAGCTCGAGGCCGCGCTCGAAGTACTCGAGCGCGAGCGGCAGATCGCTCTTGTGACGATAGACGCGCCCCATCTTGTTGAACGCGACGGCCGCCTTCGTGCGCGACGCCACGACCCAGGCGAGGCGCAGCATGCGCTCGAACGCACCGAGCGCCGAGTCGTAGTCGCCCTTCAGATGGAACACCGACCCGAGGTCGTGCCAGAGGTGGATCCGGCTGGCGACATCGTGGGGGCCGAGGCAGCCGAGCGCGGCGACGTAGAGGCGGATCGCCTTGTCGTTGAAGTAGCGAGCACGCGCGGCATCGGCGGCGCGGCGATAGCGCATCGCGGCGCCTTCGGCCTCGCCGGCGCGCTCGAGGTGGCGGCCGATCTCCTCCTGCTCCTCCTCGCCGCGCCCTCGCGGTCGGAGCTCGAGCCACTGCGCCACGAGGCGGTGATAGCGACGCCGTCGATCATCGTCGAGGCCGGCATAGACGACGTCGAACCAGGGAGGCGCCGCGAAGCGGAACTCACGCTCGCCGGCGATGCTGGACTGTCCCTCTGACTCCTCCACGAGCAGCCCGCGCTCGACGAGATCTCGCAGAACGGCCCCTACCTCGTGGCGCGTGCGATCTCCTGCGGCAGCGACCTCTCCGAGCGTGGGACCATCGGGGTCGCCGCTGTCGAGCGCGACGGCACGGACGAGCGCCACGACCGCGTCGAGCCAGAAGGCCTCGCCGCACGCGGCCGCCTTCTGCAGGAGATCGCGCTCGTAAGGCGGCATCGCACGCAGGCGCTCGGTGACGATGGCAGCGAGGTCGCGCGGGAGCGGCAACAGCGCGCGGAGCTGCACCGGCTCGAAGCGCCACGGACCGTCGCCGTCGCGCACGAGCGCGCGCGCCTCGCGGAGGTAGCGCACGAGGCTCTCGAGCGCGCGCGGCGTCGTCTCCATGCGCTCCGTCGCGTGCAGCGCCAGCTCCTCCGGCAGCGGCGTCACGCCCGCAAAGTCGGAGAGCAGCTCGGCCGCTTCTTCGGCCGACAGCGGCTCGAGCTCGATGCGCTCGAGCACGAGCTCGCCTTCGCCAAAGGTGGGGTGGGCCTCGAACAGCTCCGGCCGACCGACGCAGATGATGAGCACCGGCAGGTCGGCGAGGCCGACGGCCAGATAGTGCAGGAGGTTGATGGTCTCCGTGGAGGCACGCTCGACGTCGTCGAGGACGAGCGTCAGGCGCGAGCGCTTCGCGTCCGCCTCGAAGAAGCGACGCACGGCGATGAACGTGCGGGCCTGAAGCTGGGAAGGCGTGTCGGCGAGCGGCTGCACCACGGTGCTGTCCGGAAAAGGGAACCCGACGAGGTGCGCGAGGAGGTGCGAGACCTCGAGCGTGCGTGCCGGGCCGACGGCGGCCTCGACGACCTGGGTGAGCTGCTCTCGGGCAAGCGCCTCGTCGTGTTCGTCGAGCGCGATGCCGAAGCGGACCGAGAACAGGCGACGGAACGCGGCATAGGGCGCACCGCCGGGGTCGCCCGCGTACGAGCGCAGCACCCGCGCATCGGGATCGCGCCCGACGATGCGGCGCGCGAGCTCCGCGCAGAGGCGAGTCTTGCCGATGCCGGCGGGGCCGAGGACAGTGACGAAGCTGGGACCGCGATCAGGGACGCACGCGCGCTCGACGAGCCGGGCGAGGATCGCTGCGCGTCCGACGAAGCGGGGCTCGTCATTGCGCGCGAGCGAGCCCTCGTCCTCGGTCAGCAGCTCGCTGTCCAGCACCTCCGCGCCGAGCGCCGCGGGGATGCGCGACGTCCGGCACGCGATGCAAAGCTCGCTGTCGTCCTCGACGGGCTCACCGCAGCCCGCACAAGACTTCGAAATGGCTGATTGACACCTGCGACACGTCGTCGCGCCCGGGCGGTTCGTGCTGGCGCAGCGCGGGCAGTTCATCTCGGACCCATCCTTGCGAAACTCCGTGCGGAGCTCCGTTGAAGTCGGGCAACCTACCAGGACCGCCGATGTAGGACAAGGTCGCACTCAACGCGCGGCGGTCCGCCTCGGTGGCACGAGCGCGAAGGAGGGCGGAGGCGGGCGCGTTCTCGTTGACACCGCGAAAGAAAGCGGTGTAACAACGCGGCTCGCTTTCGGCTCCTTAGCTCAATTGGTTAGAGCAGACGCTTCATACGCGTAAGGTTCTCAGTTCGATTCTGAGAGGAGCCACCAGCAGTCCACATTCCACGGCAGGTCCGTGCGGGTCCCCGCAGCACCCTACGAGACTGCAGGCGATTCGGTGGCTACCGTTCCGATGAAGCGCTCGGTCGAGTCGCGTCTTGGGCGAGGGGGGCCGAGCTCTGGATGCGAGGCACCGATGCCGCGGCACTTGAGTATGCGGACCCGTGCAGCAACGGTCGCAACTCCGACGATGCGCCCGGTGATTCCTTGGCCCTGAAGGTGCTCGCCGATCCGTCGTCGCGGCTCGGCACCACGCGAGCCCAGTTGCTGCTCCCGGAAGACCGAGGGGACACTCCTGTGGAGGTGTACCCGTCTCCGTGAGTGCTGGTCGATCGCGCTCGTCCAGACGGCTGCGGCACCATGCTCCAGACT
>JAYTLP010000495.1:0-4514 GCA_043729375.1 Myxococcales bacterium | reverse complement strand
GGTGGGCGGCCATCTTCGATCGCGTGGCCTTGTCGTTGTCGTCGATCATGACGTGCTCCCCGTGTCGTCGCCGCTCGGTACTGCCCACGGTTCGAGCTTGTCATCCCTGAGACCGGGTTCGGGGACGGCAGTCTCGACGGTACGCGGTGAGACGGGCGCGCGGATGTTCGCAGCCGCAGTGCGGAGCAACCTCGCCTGAAAGAACTGCACTTCATTCCAGTTGCGACCGCCGACGATCATCGCCTCGCAGATACCAGCGCACCGTTCAGTCTCTTGCGCGATCCATCGCCCCGCAGCGGCGAGGTTGTCGCTCACCACCTTGCCGGGGATGATGTCCCCGCACTCGTACTGCTTGAGGCGTTCGATCTCTTCGGCCTGCCTCTTGATCTGGCCCTGGCGAATCGCCGCGACTTCGGCGAGTCGCTCGTTCTCGCGGATCAGATCCGGCACGGCGACCAGGAGCAGCGCGCGGTCTTCGACCTGTTGCAGATCGCCGTCATCGAAGTCGTCCGACGTGCGCGCCTCTTCCCGCGCCGCCGCTTCCCTGATCTTGTCGATCGCCAGCTTCGATGCGCCGTGGATGTTGTCGGTCATGAGGGCGCTCATCCTTCTTCCTTTGCCGTTCGCTCGGGCCCGCATGCCTCGAACAGCGCCACGAGCGCGGGCGGGTCCGTGGGGATCTGTGATCGCATGGGGCGCATCTTCCTCACGCGAGCGACGAAGAGGATTGACCCATACGCCTCGCCAGCGTGAGCCTCGGCGGCATTGCAGTCGACGATCGCCCGCTCGAACGCGGCGATGTTCTCGGGCGTGAGCCCTTCGCAATCGGCGGTTCCCCAGTGGAACGTGTCGTTGCACCGAACGAGGAACGTCACCGGCGCATACTTGCCGTCGGTGCGCCACCAGATTGAGTCAGCGCCAGCGCCGTCGAACGAATCGCATGCTCGGAGCACGCGAACGATGAACGCGAGAATATCGGCGTCGCTCATGACGGTCCTCTCCGCACGGTGCCTATTCCCAGCTTGCGGTCGCGCGACCGCGACCGGCCGGTGACGCCTCCGTCGTGGCCCGTGTGGATGATGCCGATCCACTCCGTTCTCCCGGCCCACCACAGCCGTACCATGGCCCCTCTCAACCAGGCTCCCAGGATGCGCCACGCCGACGCAGGGCGGGCCCGTAGAGCGAGCGTGTTGCCGAGGTAGGCGACGGAGCGGAGTCCAGTCCTCGGGGCCGGGTCGAGGCGAGGAACGCGAACAGGAGAGGTCCGGTAGGTGATGGCGACGTCGGGCCAGCGCGGCTCGGGGAGCTTGAAGTCCATCGTGAGCACGGGAAGCTCGGGCACGCCGAAGAGCTTGACCATTTGAATGACACGTTCGTGGGCCGCGTCGAGCTGGTGGCGCATCCTCCGCGCGTGGGCTCGACGGGAGCGCCATTCCAGACCACGGCCGATGGCATTGCCGAGGGCAATGGCGAGAGACACGACCGCAAGCACGAAGAACTCGTTTGCCTTCACGCGACCCCATCGATCTTCGCAGGATGCTTGTCCATCCACGCGAGCACGGCTGCTCGAACATGCCGCGCTCTCACGATGGGCTCCGCGTCGAGGTCCTCGATCTCGCGAAGCAACACCGGCGGGATCTTCGCTGGCACCCGCACGGTGGACGTCGGCCAGTGGATCGGCGGGGGATGACCGGCGACCCGCGCGCTCGTCAGGTAGGTGGCCAGCGCCTCGCGAACGGCGACGCCGCCATCGAGCCCACCCAAGCGAGCGCTCGCCAGCGCCTCGAAGCGGCGTCTCTCGGGCCGGGTGAGGCGGAAGGACGCGTGGTCCTGGCTCGCATCGTAGGGCTTGCGGGCGGGGAGGGAAGGGAACGAGGGGACGTCTTTTCCTTGGAGAGCAGCGAAAACCGCCAGCCTCTCTCGAATGGGCAGGGAGAGCGGGCGGCGGATCTTGGCGTCGCTGCCCATGGCCCGAGACAGCGAGGCCGGGTGGTAGCCGATGGCCACGGCGAGATCGCGCTGCGTCGTCGCGAAGGGCTGGGCCTTTGCGACAAGCTCCTTGTCGCTCAACTTGCGGAGCGATTCGAGGACGGGGGCGATCTTCGCGCGGCGGTCCGCGAGATCGGGATCGGGAGGCATGGGTAGCAAGATAGCCGATCGATCCGGTACGTCAACCAGTCGCGGATGGGGAAGCGTCGACGGTCCGCACACGGCGAGTCGCGAGCTTGGCGGTCTCTACCTTGTGACAAGGCTGGCAGAGCGTTCGCAGGTTCTCGAGCCCGGCGAGGCCACCGCCTTCGACGACGGGTAGTGTGTGATCCATGTGCCAGGTGCCGCTCGATGCGCCGCAGATCGCGCAGACGCCGCGGTCGCGAACCTCGACGAGCTTTCTCGCGTAGCCGGGGCGCGACCGGATCAGAAACTCGTGCGCGCAGCCCGTCCCGGTGCCCTCGGCGATAACGCGGATCCGATTCGTTTTGCCAGCCATCCACCGGCGAAGGAAGCGCGCTGCCGTGCCCGAGCAGAACGTGCGCCGAGGCGCGACTACCGGGCCACGACACCAGCGGCAGAGACCCGCAGCGGGCTCGACGCGCTCGCCGATCTCAACGGCTCGGGCGATGGTGCGAGCGGTGCTCATTCCTTCTTCACCTGGAGAACGAGATCGGCCGCGCAGCCGTCCATCTTCGATGGCAATCCGACTGGGTGAGCTCTCGGAGTGACCGAGAGCACGAGATAGGTCCGCATGTACCCGTCGCTCTCGGGGATCATGACGTTGGCTCCGACGACGGGAGGGACGAATATATGCACGACTGACGGTGCGAACTTCGGGCGCTTCGGTTCCCAGTCGAGGTTGTAGACGGTGGGGATGCTCATCCGAACGCCACCCGGTTGCGAGGCGCCGTCCGCTCCGATCGTCCCGAGTAGAGCGGGCGCTCCTCGCCTGCGGGGACGAGCTCCAGGCACATCTCCAAGGGCAACCCGTTCAGGCGCACCGTCGCGACTTTCTCCCGCTCGACCTCGTCGCGAAGGGTGTGCTCGTTAACATGGAGCGCGCGGGCCACGTGGTCGAGACGGGCGATCCTTTTCGGGCACGCGGCGAGGTGAGCGCGAACGGCATCATGGCGCCCTTGCGTATTCGATACCCGGCGTCCACTCTTTGCGCCCGCGCTGGCGTGGGATCCATCCCGGTGCTCGTCTCGAAGCTGGTCTCGGATCTCGGCGACGTTCCTGCCGTGCTGGCGCTCAGCCTCGTGGACCACGACGACGAGCGGATCGTGGGGCGCGACTCCCCGGGCGAGCGCGGCCTCTTCGGTCTTCTCGACCTGGCGAACGGTGAGCACGCCGATCCCCTTCCAGGCGCAGTATTCGACGGCGACTCGACGCGCCTCGATCGCGAGCGGGGCCTTCGACGTCAGCGCGGGGATGGCGATCCACGCCTCATCGGCGAGGTCGATCCAGTGGACAGCTTGCGCAAGCAGCTCGGTCGAGTGCGTGAGCTTCATCTCGACGGCGACGGTGAGCGAACTGGAGATCGCGATGATGTCGGCCGCGCGCCAGACCGCGGCCGCGTCGCGGTGCCTGACCTCTTGGTGGACGGTGAGGCCTCGGCCTTCGAGGTGAGCGATCACCGGGCCGCCGAGGTGGTGCTCGAAGAGCTTGGTGCGGGCAGCGCTCACGGTCCACCGTCGACGGGCTCGCAGGCGACCGTACAGACCTTGATCGTCACGCCGTCCTTCGTCTGCGTCCCGCACGCATGGCAGATGCAGTCGCAGTCCGTGGAGCAGGCCTCGCCAGCCTTGACGGTGCCGTACTCGGCGCACTCGCCAGTACCCGTGGAACTCGACGTGGATGCCGTCGAGGGAGAGGTCCCGCCGGCACCGCCGCTCCCGTCAGGACCCGTGGGGCCGCAGCTGGCGAGCGCGATCAGGGGGAGAAGCCAGGCGCTCGGGAGGGCGCGGGGGAGGCTCATTCGGTAGGACTTCATACGGCGACCTCGGCTTTGATTGCAGGGTGCGGGTCATAGCCAGTGACGGCGATGTCCTCGTAGCGGAAGGCAAAGAGATCCTTCACGTCGGGATTCAGCTCGAGCCGTGGACGACTGCGAGGCTCGCGACCGAGTTGCTCGTGGACCTGGTCGAAGTGGTTCAGGTAGATGTGCGCGTCGTTGATCGTGTGGATGAAGTAGCGCGCTCGCAGTCCGGTCACCTGAGCGACCATCGACAGGAGCAGGGCATAGCTCGCGATGTTGAAGGGGATCCCGAGGAACATGTCTCCGCTCCGCTGGGTGAGGGCGAGAGAAAGCTCCCCGTCGGCCACGAGGAACTGAAAGAACGAATGGCACGGAGGCAACGCCACCTCGTCCGCTTCCTTGGGGTTCCACGCCGAGACGATGAGACGGCGGCTCGTTGGGCTCTTCTTGATCTGCTCGACGACGTTCGCGATCTGATCTACGCCATCGTCGTTGTAGCCTGCGACGACCATCGACTTGCCCACGTTGTGCGGCGCGACGATTC
>JAYTLP010000494.1:0-8139 GCA_043729375.1 Myxococcales bacterium | reverse complement strand
TCGCGCGCAACGAGGCCGGCCCTCGTCAGCTGCGAGCCATCAACGGCATCGAGCAGCTCTCCGACATCGCCATCAACGCCATTGGCCAGAAGGACAAGGCCATCGCTGCCGGGACCATCGAAGCGATGCGCGCGCTCGGCGTGAGCTACCTCCAGAAGAAACGCGCCATCTCCGATGCATGGTTCTTCATCGGTCACGAGGTCCGTACCAATCCGGACTTCGTGTCGCTCGCGGCGGAGAGCCTCGACGACCTCGAGAGGCGGCGCGTGTGGGTCGAGTGGAAGGTCCTGCGTCAGTACCAGGCCATCTACAACGAAGCGCTCGGCGAGATGCAGGACATCAACCACCTCATCGCCATCGACACGCGGTACATCGGTGAGGCCGCTCTTGCTGCGAACGACGGGGAAGCCGTGGCGCTTGCGGTGAAGTTCTTCAACACGTACCTGCGGTCCACGCTGAACAAGCAGCAGGTCCGCACCGCCTACAACGTGCTCAACCAGTACCGACAGCTCGCCGAGCACGCGCTCGTCAAGGGCCACGGCGCGCTCGTCATCGAGGTTGCGCAGCACCTGCGTTACTACGGACAGATTGCGCACGGCATGGAGCTCGCTTTCGTCACCGAGACCGCCGCGTACGATCTCGCGACGCTGTGCGAGAGAGCCTTTGCTGCCGCGTCGCCGCCGGAGAGTGGTGGCAAGGGCCTCGACGTGCACGATGCGCTGCTGCGCACGCTGCTCGATCTCGATCGCGAGGCCGAGAGCAAGAGCCAGGAAACCATGCTGCGCGGCGTGCGGAAGGCGCAAGCGAAGCTCGCGAGCTATTACCTCGTCGCAGGCGCAGAGTCTCCTGCGCGGCTCATCTTCGCGGACATGAAGGACGAGCGCGCGGAGCGACTGCGCTCCATCCGCGACGAGCTGCTGCGCGTCGAGTCGAAGGACTTCTGGGAGGTCATCGACCGTGGCACCAACTTCGACTATGTCGACGACGCTCGCAAAGTGCAGCTGCGTCACTTTTTCTCGTGGTTCCCCGCGCTCGCGGGAGAGCCGACTTCCACCTCATCCCCGCAAGGAGCTCCCCGATGATGCGCAGCCTCGCTTTCTCCCTTCTGTTCTGTCTCTCCGCGTGTGGCAGCAGCCTCAAATACGCCATCGACGACAACACCATCGCCGCGACCACGTCGCAGGAGCGCGAGCTCATCAATTCCGCGCGCAACGAGGAGCAGCGCGCCGAGGACATGCAACGCGAGGCGCACCGGGCCGAGACGGACGCATTGAACGAGGAGTCGATGGCGGGTAACGAGGCCAAGAGCGCCAGGCTCCAGCGCCAGTCGGCGAAGACGGGGCGAAGCGCGGCGGAAAGCTCTGGCGACTACAACCTCAAGAACAAGGCGAAGGCGCAGTACGACGTGGCCGAGAAGGCCGCAGAAGAGGCCGACGCGAAGCACGCCTGGACCCAGGAGAAGCGCGTTTACACGAAGAAGGTGCGCGAAGCCGCCGAGTTCGGCGTGCTTGCCGCGAAGGCGAAGGTCGAGCTCGAGAAGGCGAAGCTCTGCTCTGCAAAGAGCATCCGGCCGTCGGAGAAATTCAACGTGCTCGAGTACGAGCAGCAGTCGCTGGAGGCGCAGCAGAAATACAACGACAAGAAGCGTCAGGCCGACGAGAGGAAGAACAGGGTCGACGAGCGCGAGCGCAGCTTCCAGAGCAAGAAGCAGGCGACGGAGTCTGCCAAGTCCGCAGCGCAGTGACCCTCCGCCTCGTCGTGATCGCGCTCGTCTGCGGCGCGACGCTGGTGGCAGGTCCGGCGCATGCGCAGACGCCGCAAGGCGACTCGCCCCGCGCCACCGTGAAGGAGGTTGAAGGCCTCTGCGAGGGTGCGCGCTACGACGCGATCCCGTCGTACCTCGACCTCCCGCACCGCATCGTCGGATCATCCGCCCTCCTCGCCCATCGCCTCTGCGACGTCCTGCTACATGTGCGGCTCGACGCCGAGGACCTGTCCGCCGCTCAGAGCGGTGACACCGACGACGATCTTCCCGCCGATCGCGAGTCCGTCGGCTCCTTCGATCGGCCCGGGGGAGCGCAAGATCCGATCGTATTGACGAAGCAGAAGGGCACGCCCGCATGGCGGTTCTCGCGTCCGACGATGGTGCTCGTCGACAGCTGGTATGCGCTCTTGCCCGCGCGCTGGCTCGTCGGTCACCTCCCGCGCTCTCTGCTCAACACCACGATCTTCGGGCTGCAACGCTGGCAGTTTTTCGGCATCCCGCTCGCGCTCGTCTTCATGATCGTCGCCGGCGTGGGGCTGTCCTGGATCACGCGCAAGGTCATCATCCGGGCTCGCGGCGAGAGCCTCGGTGGGGAGCCTGCGCTCGCTCGCCCCATCGGCTTCCTGTGGGGCTCCATCGTGGGGCGAGCGCTGCTCGCACCGCTCGGTCTGCCGGCAGCAGCCGTGCGGTTCCTCGCCCACGTGCTCACGCTGTGCATCTGGCTCGCGGCTTTCTGGACGCTCGCGGCCGCCGTCGAGGGGCTTCGCAGCCGTCTCTCCCGCGCGCCGTGGTCGGTCAGCAACCCGGGCTCGCGCGCGCTGCTTCAGCTCGGGAGCCGCTCGATCAAGCTCGTGCTCTTTCTCTGCGCGGTCATCGGTGCCCTCGCGCAGGTGGGGTTACCCGTCGGGAGCCTGCTCGCCGGCCTCGGCGTCGGCGGCCTCGGGCTGGCGCTCGCCGCTCAGAAGACCGTCGAGAACCTCTTCGGCGCGTTCTCGATCGGCGTCGACCAGCCCTTTCGTGAAGGCGACTACATCACCGTCGACAACGTGTCGGGCACCGTGGAACGGATCGGCTTGCGCTCCACGCGCCTCCGCACGCTCGAGCGTACGGTCGTGGCCATCCCGAACGGCAAGCTCGCCGACCAGAAGACCGAGAACTTCACCGTGCGCGATCGCTTCCGCCTGGCGACGACGCTCAGCCTCTCGTACGCGACCACGGCCGACCAGGTGCGTGCCGTGATCGACGAGAGCACGATCCTCATCCAGTCCCACCTCGATGTGTACACAGACGTGTCCGTCCGTCTACGCGCGCTCTCCGCGGCGTCGATCGATGTCGACGTTGCCGCCACGTTCCTCGTCAGCCGCGCGGAGGACTTCCTGCTCGTTCGTCAGAATGTCCTGCTCGGGCTCATGTCCGTGGTCGAGCGCGCCGGTGCCTCACTCGCGACCCCGCCTGCCACGGTCCGCGTAGTCGGGGACGCGCCGATGGGCGGCGGGAATCCGCAGCGCCCATGATGACGACCGGGCGAGCAGCGAGTGCCGAGGCTGGAACTAGCGAGGAACGGCGAGGCCCTGCTTGCGGGCGTCGGTGCGGTGCTCCTCGAGCATGCGGACGAAGGTCGGAACGAGCTCCGGATCGAACTGCGCGCCTGCGCAGCGCTCGAGCTCTGCAACCGACACGTCGTGCGGGAGCGCCTTGCGGTAGCTGCGGTCCGAGGTCATGGCGTCGTAGCAGTCCGCGATGGCGACCACGCGCCCGATGAGCGGGATGTTGTCGCCGATGAGGCCTCGTGGGTAGCCGGACCCGTCCCAGTTTTCGTGGTGACACCAGGCGCCCGGGATGAGGTCGACCATCGACGGTATCGGCTCGAGGATGCGCTTGCCCTTGGCCGGGTGCGTCCTGAACATCGCGACCTCCTCCGGCGTCAGCTTGCCGGGCTTGTTCAGCTTCTCGTAGCGGATGCCGATCTTTCCGATGTCGTGCATGAGGCCAGCCTGCACGATGCGTTCGGTCTCCACCTCGTTGAGAGCGAGGCCGCCCGCGCACAGCGACGAGTAGAAGGCGACGCGCTCCGAGTGGCCGCGCGTGTACTTGTCGGACTCCTCGAGAGCATGCGCGAAGCCGATGATCGTCGCGCGGAAGTTGTCGGCCAGAGAGAGGTTGGCCTGGGTGAGCGCCTGGTTCTTGGTGACGAGGTCCTCGTACAGCCGCGCGTTCTCGATGGACACCGCGGCGCGCGACGCGAGGACCGAGAGCATGCGCCGCTGGCCTTCGGAGAACTTGTGCCCGCGCGTGTAGGAGTAGGCGTTGAGCATGCCGATGACGCGGTCCTGCACCTTGAGCGGGATCGAGCAGAACGAGACCAGCCGCTTGTCTTCCGGCGCGTGCTCGAAGAACTTGAGGGCGCGGAGACCGTGCGCGAGCAGCGGCAGATCCTGCCGGTACTGCTCGAGAATCTCGGTGAGGTTGAGCTCACCGACGAAGCCGCCGTCCGCGTGGGGACCGTGGCGACGCGTGCGCTCCTTGAACTGCCCCGTGCGCGGATCCTTGAGAAGCAGAGTGACCACGTCGGCCTGGGAGTCCGTGAGGATGGACTCGAGGATGAGATCGAGCACCGTGTCGAGCGACAGCGACTGCGCCATCGCCTCCGAGATCTTGTAGAGGCTGACGGCTTCCTTTAGGCGAATGTTCTCCGCGTGGAGTCGCTGCCTGTCGAGGCCGCGCTCCACGACGTGGACCACTTCCTCGATCTTGAACGGCTTGAGGATGTAGTCGTACGCACCCTTCTTCATCGCCTCGATGGCCGTCTCGACGGTGCCGAAGCCCGTCATGATCACCGTGAGAACGTTCTGCTTCAGCTCCGAGACGCGCTCCAGCAGCTCGAGGCCGCCCATACCTGGCATCTTCAGATCGCTGATGACGAGGTTGTACGACCGACGCTCGAGCTCCCGCAGCGCGGCAGCACCGTCCTCGACGGTGCGGACCACATAGCCTTCCATGGTGAGGAAGTCGGACAGGATCTCGCGGATGACCTTCTCGTCGTCGACGATGAGGATGCGCGGGGACTCGTCTGAGAGGTTGATCTCCATGAGCGCGCCGCTGTCATGACTGCAGAGGCGTTTTCTAGCATAGCTGCCACTTTCCAGAAGCGTCAACGAATCTGAAATATTTTGTGGCCCCGCAGACGAAACAGGACGGTTCTTCCAGAAATTTCCGTTCACGGACGATTTCACATGAGCGCGCGCGACAGCTCCAGCGTCGACCCCATCCGGGAGCCGGCCACCTCGGGTGCGATCTGATGACCGTGCCTACCAGACCACTGCCGCTGTCCCGCGACCCCGCGCATCCGGTGCGCCCGCATCACGAAAGTCGAGATTGTGGAGGTAGGGACGGTCGCCCTCCGGCCAGTGCGCAGGGAGCGTGAAGCGCAGGCGGGCGACGTGGCTGCTTTCCATCACGACCGCGAGCTCGGCTCGATGGCCGGCCACTGCGAGGGCCGCTTCGTCGTCAGCGTGATCCTGCTCGTACCGTCGAGTGAATGGACCTACCCATCCGCAGGACAGAAGAGCTCGACTACAACCCGCGGCACCGCGAGCTGCCCCTCCTCGACGCGCACGACGGTGTACTCGCTCTCCCCGATCCAGTGGATGAAGCCGCCTGGCGCTCCGCGCTGCACCTGCCGGCCGAGTCGAGCGAGGACCACGACCTCGGCGCGCATCTCGGGCGTGGTCCACGCCTCCACGCAGGCCATGAGGGCCAAGCAGATGCAGAGCGCGCGCATCGTCACCGAAGATGCGCCGTACCGGCCCGCACCCTTCATGCGCACGGTACAAAAAAAGGGCGACCTCTCGAGAGGCCGCCCCTTGGTAATGAAGGTGCGCCCAACTACTTCTTGGCGACGACCTTGACCTTGATCTGACCCGTCACGCCCTGGCCGAGCTTGATGTCGACCGTGTGCGTGCCCAGTGACTTGATCGGCTCGGCGATCACGATCTTCCGGTGATCGACGTCGACGCCCTTGGCCTTCAGGGCCTCCTCGATGTCACGCGAGGTGACGGAGCCGAAGAGCTTGTCCTCCTCGCCGACGGCGCGCTCGATGGTGATCTCGAGCTGCGCGAGGCGGCTGCGAACCGCGTCCGCGTCCTTGGCGAGCTTGGCGTTCTTCGCGGCGATGAGCTTCTTCTGGTGCTCGATCGCCTGGACGTTACCGGCCGTGGCGTGCGCGGCCTTTCCCTGCGGGATGAGGAAGTTGCGACCGTAACCGGCGCGAACCGTGACGACCTCGCCAGCGGCGCCGAGGTTGTGGACGTCTTCCTTGAGAATGATCTGCATGTGCGTCTCCTTGGTCTCTCTGGCCTGACTACTTGCCGGTGACCGCGAACGGCATCAGCGCGATCATGCGGGCGCGCTTGACTGCGACGCTCGTCTTGCGCTGGTGCGCTGCGCAGTTGCCCGAGATCCGACGCGGGATGATCTTGCCGCGATCTGTGATGAAGTACTTCAGCAGCTGCGGATCCTTGTAATCGATGGCGATTTTTTTGTCGGCGCAGAAGCGGCAGACCTTGCGACGCGCGAAGCCGCGCTTGCGAGCCGCGCCCTTCTTGTCCTTGTCGCCCGGCTTGCCCTTGCGGTCGCGCGAATCGGTGCCGCCCGTGTTGAAGTCGCTCATGGGTTAGTCCTTGTCCTTGGTGTCTTCGCTGCCGGCGAGAAACTCGTCGTTCATGCCGCCGTGCTCTTCTTCTTCGAAGCGGGGGAGCGTGGCAGCGCCCGTGGCGAGCGCCTCCTCGTCCGGGATCGTCGTCGCGGCCTTGGTGAAAGCCTCGTCGCCGAGACCGGTCGGCTTCGCGGCGGGATCGACGTTCTCGTCGACCTTCACCGTGTAGTAGCGAATGACAGCGTCGAGCAGGCGCAGGTTGCGCTCGATCTCCTCGACCACCCCGGCGTTGCCGAGGTACTGCCAGTAGAGATAGATGCCCTTCAGGTTCTTCTTCACTTCGTAGGCGAGCTTGCGCTTGCCCCAGTTGTCGAGCTTGAGGACTCGACCCCCGGCGTTGTCGATGATTCCGCGGACGCGTGAGTTGACGAGCGTGATGCCGTCCTGGTTCGTCTCGGGACGAAGGATGAAGATCGTCTCGTACTCGCGCTGCGTGCCGGGTTCGTCTTGTGCTGATCCAAACTTCTGAGCCATCTGTTAGTCCCTCTCGGATGTTGCCCCCCGTCGGTGCGGGGAGCGAGGTGAGCGCCTAGTTCTTGGCGCCCTGGTTGAACTGGTTCATCGCAACGGGTGCACCTTTGTCGATGATGGTGCGGACGGCTTGTGCGGCTTCCTCGATGAACGCGGGGAGCGTCTTCTGCTCTTCCTTCGAAAAGTTACCGAGGACGTGGCCGACGACGCGATCGCGATCGCCGGTCACCTGTGGCTTGCCGACGCCACAACGAACGCGGATGTAGTCGGGGCCGAGGTGCTCGTTTATCGAGCGCAGCCCGTTGTGCCCCCCGTGGCCTCCACCGACCTTGATACGCAGCTTCTCGTAGGGCAGGTCCAGCTCGTCGTGCACGACGACGAGGCAGGCAGGCGCGACCTTGTAGAAGGTCGCAGCTGCCTGCGTCGCCGTGCCGGACACGTTCATGAACTGCTGGGGCTTCACGAGGATGAGCTTCTCCGTGCCGTCGCTGACGTCGGCGAGCTGGGCATTGAACCGGGAGCGAAACGACGCACCGAGCCTCCTGCCCAGCTCGTCGACGACCATGAACCCGATGTTGTGGCGATTCGACGCGTACTCCGCGCCGGGATTTCCGAGACCGACCACCAACCACGTGCCCATGGACGCAACGAGTGGGAGCTACTTCTTCTTGTCCGCGGCAGCGGGCTTGGCAGCAGGCTTGGCAGCGGCAGCACCAGCGGCGGGCTTGGCACCGGCAGCAGCAGCGGGTGCGCCGGCGGCGGGCTTGGCACCCGCGGCAGCGACAGCAGCAGCGTCGGGAGCGGCCTCGGCGACTTCCGTGACCTTCTCGGCGCGCGGTGCCGTGACCGAGCAGATCGAGGAGCCTTCATCGGCGAGCGCCTGGATGCCTTCGCCGAGCTCGAGGTCGGAGACGTGGATCGCCTCGCCCATGCCGAGCTCCGTCACGTCGACGTCGATCTTCGCCGGGATCCTGTCCGGCGTGCACGTGATCTCGAGCGTGCGCATGTTGTGGTGGAGGATGCCGCCGTCCTTGATGCCCTTCGCCTTGCCGACGATGATGACCGGCACGACGGCGTGGACGTTCTTGTCGAGCGACACGCGGACGAAGTCGGCATGCGTGAGGTCGCCGCGGACCGGGTTCTTCTGGACGTCGCGGACCATGACCGTGAACGGCGCGCCGCCATCGGG
>JAYTLP010000493.1:0-7652 GCA_043729375.1 Myxococcales bacterium | reverse complement strand
AGAACATCTCGATGGGTGGGATCTGCATCCAGAGCCCCAGCGTCGAGGAAGTCGGCTCCGTGGTCGACCTGGTCGTCAACTTTCCCGACCTCGGTCGCTCGCTCGCGCTCCGCGGGCAGGTCATGTGGGCCAACCGCCAGCCGCCGATGGACATGGGCATCCGCTACGTCGACATGGACGACGCCAAGCGCGCTGCGCTGCGCGAGTACCTCGACCGCGTCGCAGCCGACGACGCCGACCACAGCACCGGAGCCAGCCACAGGCAGTAGCCCCACACACTTCGCGCGCGGGTGCATGGGAAGCCGGAACGAGCCGGCGCCGCCCCCGCGACTGTGAGGACCAGAACCGCACGGTAGGCGCCGCGTTCGCGAGCGCCACCCACTGACGAAGTCGTCGGGAAGGGCCGTCCGCGGGGTCCGAGCCAGGAGACCGACCTGCGCGCGATCACGTCGACCCTTCGGAGGGAGGGGGAGCGGAGCCGTGCGTGAATTTTGCACGGCTTTCGTTTTCTCTGTTTCCGACGGGCGTCCTCAGGAGCTCGTTGATCGCACGCCGGACCCACCTTCGCCACCTCGCCACGAGCCACGCGCTCGCGGTCGGACTCGCGTGCTCGGTGGCCCACGCAACACCGATCGGTACCGTCGTGGTCGACGCGGAGCGGCCAGTCGCTGAAGCAGACACGCAGCGACGCGAGCGCGAGGCTCTGCCACTTGCGACCGTCATCGACGCGCGCAACGCGACCGCCGCGCAGGTGTCCGTCGCCGACCTGCTGTCGGGACAGGTCGGCGTGCGCGTGCGCTCCCGTGGCGGGCTCGGCAGCTTCACGTCGGTGTCCTTGCGCGGCAGCGAGGAGTCCGAGGTCACCGTCCTCCTCGACGGGGTGCCGCTGAGCCGCGCTGCCTCGGGCATGATCGACCTGTCCGAGATCCCGGCTGACGGCCTCGAGCGCATCGAGATCTATCGTGGCGCACCTCCGATCCAGCTGGGCGCGGAGGCCGTCGGTGGCGTCATCAACCTCGTGAGCCGGCGCGCCACGAAGGCATGGACCAGCAGCGCACAGCTCGGCGGCGGCTCCTTCGGCGCCAGGAACGCGTCCCTGCAGGCGGGCGGCCCGGCGACGCACCCGCTTCGACAGAGCGACGCGATAGTTGCGCAGGTGTCTGCATCGTATCGCGGCGCCGACGGCGACTTCCCGTACTACCAGAACGCCGGCACGCTGCTCTACAGAGGCGACGACGGCACGCGCGAGCGCCGGAACAACGACTTCGAACAGGGCAACGTCGACGTCGCGCTCGATCGCCGCGGGACGCGCCCGTTCCACGTCGGCGTGCACGGCTTCATCAAGGACCAGGGCGCGCCGGGCGTCGCGACGCTCGGCCAGGAGACCGAGCACGCACGCCTCACCACAGGGCGCCTGTTGCTGTCGGGCGAGGCCGGTCGTCACGGCCGGGTCGACCTCGACGTGCTCTCGACGCTGCTCTACGAGCGCAACCACTTCCAGAACCCACTCGGCGAAGCGGTCGGACCGTTCGGTCCGGCGGTGACGGAGAACGAGGCCATCACCGCCGGCCTCGTGCCGCGGATCGCGGTACCGGTCGGGCGCCTCCAGACGCTGTCCTTCCTCGTCGACGGCAAGGTCGAGCACCGGCGTCCCCACGATCTGCTCGCACCGACCAAGCACCTCGAGCCGGCCATTCGCGGCCTGCTCGGGCTCGCAGCCGCTGACGAGGTCACCCTGCTCGACGACCGCCTGACGCTCTACGGCGGACTGCGCTTCGATCTCCGGCGCAGCTCGCTGCTCGTCGGCGAGAGCGGCGTTAAGCTGCCAGGGCAGAAGCAGCTCGACACCTTCCTTTCTCCGCGCGTCAACGCGAAGTGGACCGTGCACCGGGTCGTCACGGTGCGCGCCTCCGCCGGCCGCTACGTTCGCTTCCCGACGCTGCTCGAGCAGTTCGGCGACGGCGCGTTTCTCCTCGGTGCGCCCGCGCTCCACCCCGAGTCGTCGTGGGGCGGCGATGTCGCGGTGAGCGTCCGCGGCGCGCGCGCCCACGTGTCGGGCGGCGTCGAGGGGGCATTCTTCGGGCGTCGCTCGTCGGATCTCATCTCGTTCGTGCCCGGCGGTACGACGGTGACGCCCATGAACGTGGGCGACGCGCGCGTGCTCGGTGCCGAGGCGCGCGCCGACTGCAAGCTGTGGTCGTACGTCGACCTGGCCGCCGCGTACACGTTCCTCGACGCGCGCGACGTCACGGACCGGTCGCCGAGCCACGGTCACCAGCTGGCGGGCCGCGCGCCACACGCGTTCGATGCACGCCTCGGCGGCGTCCTCGGCCCCGTGCGCGTCGGGTACGAGCTCGATTACCTCTCGAGCGTCCCGCGCGACTCGCTCGGGCTCAACCGGCTCCCCGCGCGCCTGCTGCACGCCATCGTCGCGTCGGCGACGTTCGGTCGGTTCGAGCTGGGCCTCGAGGTACGCAACCTCGCCGACACGCGCGTCGTGCGCTTGCCGCTCGGTGGGAGCGCGAACGTCGGCGCGTCCGTGCCCTACCCGCTCGTCGACTTCTACAACTTTCCGCTACCCGGACGTTCGTTCTACGCCACTGCCCGCATCACCAACTGAAGGAGCACCACATGACCCGCTTTGTATCACTCGCACTCCTGGCTTTCGTCACGCTCACCGTCGGGTGCAGCGGAGGTGACTCCGGTGGCAAAGAAGACATGGCGATGTCGTCTGGTGACGCCTCCATGACCACGGGTGACGGCGCGGTCCCCGCGCCCGATGCCGCCTCCGGTCCGCTCTGCAAGGGCAAGCCGGGCAACTGCATCGTCGTCGCCACATCGATCTACAACGCGGACTTCACGGGCTCGGGCACCCTCGACACCGTCGAGACGAATACACGCACGCCGACGCTCAACATCGACACCTCGCTCGACCCCGACACGACGCTCAAGTACCAGGGCAGCGCGCTCTTCGTCCTGCAGCGCACCACGGGCTCGGTGCGCATCTACGACCCGGCGACGTTCACCGTGAAGTCCGAGATTCCCGTCGGTGACATGACCAACCCGAGTGCCAGCACGTATCCGCAGGACTTCTACATCGCCGCGGACGGGAAGTTCTGGGTCACGCTCGCGGGCAACAAGGCGGCCAGCGCCCTCGGCATCGTGGACCGCGCTACGCCCGGCGCCATCACCTACGTCGCGCTGCCGCTGGCCGCGGGCGATAACGATGGCAAGCCCGAGGCGTTCAAGCTCTACCCGTGCAACGGCAAGCTCTGGGTCCTCCTGCAGAGCTACTACTTCGGCAGCGACAGCGCGATCCACTACACGCCGGGCCGCCTCGTCTCCGTGGATCTAACGACCAGGGCGGTCGGCACGCCCATCGTTCTCACGGGCACGAACCCCTACGACATTGCACAGGTCGGCACCACGTGCAGCGATGTCGTCGTCGCCACGGCCTCCGGCCTGACCAGCTCGCCCGACGGCACCGGCGACCTCGAGCGCGTCGACCTGGCAGCGGGCACGACCGCGGTGCTCGCCACCGACATGAAGCTCGGCGGTCGCCCGACGCTGCTCGCGAGCAATGGCAGCACGCTCTACGTGGCCGAGTACTTCGACCCGCAGCCGAACGGAACGGGCGGCGTGTATCTCTCCTCGGTCAAGATCATCACGTTCGATGTGGCGTCGAAGACGGTCGGCATCGACGTGACCGGCAAGTTCGGCAACGTGAACTTCATGCAGGTCCACGACGGCAGCCTTTACTTCGGCGCCGGCGTGTACGCCAACCTCGAGCCCGCCGACAAGCTGCCGCGCGGCCTCTACATCACGCCGGCCGACGGTACGACGCTCACCGAGGGCCCGGTGGATCTCAAGCTCACGCCCTCGGCAATCGCCTTCCCGTAAACCAGGCGAGCACGCGGTTCCGGTCGCGCTGGAGTGGCGGCCGGAATCATGAGCTGATGCGCCAGGAGATGCCCCAGATGCCCCGCTCGATCGTCATCCTCTCGCTCGCTCTCACCGCCTGCACCGGTCCGGACCCTGCCTTGCTCTGTCGGGGCTCGGCAGGCCCGTGCGCAGCCGTCGGCACGACCAGCGACGACGGCGCGAGTGGCGCGCTCGCGATTGTCGATGTCGGCGCTGCGACGAGCACGCTCGACCTCACCACGCTCGATGCCGACACGCGCATGCACGTGCACGGCGGAGAGCTTTACGTCCTGTCGCGCACCAGCGGTGTGCTGCGTATCTACGACCCGCACACGCTCGCGGTGAAGATCGAGCTGCCGCTCGGTGACAGCTCGCACCCCGCTGCAACCGCAGCACCACGCGACTTCTGGGTCGACGACGAGCACGGCGAGATCTGGGTCTCGCTCGCGGGCAATGTCGCACAAGCCTCGCTGGCCATCGTCGACCGCGACAAGCCTGGCACGGTGCTGTATCTGGGGCTGCCGCAGGACGCGGCCGACCCGGACGGCAAGCCCGAGCCCGACCTGCTCTACCACTGCAACAGCAAGCTCTATGTGACCCTCGATAGCCGGAGCGCGGACGTCACGGGCGCGGTGCGGTACGGCCGGGCGCGCATGGCCATCGTCGATCCCGACAAGCGCACGGTGCTCGGGGTCATCCCGCTCTCCGGCACCCACCTCGCCGATCTCACGCGCGTCGGCGACGACTGCAACGATGTCGTCGTCGCGGAGGCCTCGAGCCCGAACACCGCGTTCGATGGCAGCGGCGCGGTCGAGCGGCTCGACCTCGACCGCGCCTTCTCGAAGGGTGTGCTCGCAACCGATGCCGTCCTCGGCGGCAAGCCCACGCTCGTCGCCACCCATGGCTTCGGCGAGCTGTTCATCGGGCTCGAGGGTGGCCGCGTCGCCCACTTCGATCTGAAGAACACCGCGCTGAAGACCGACGTCGCATCGGGCTTCGGCGCCGTCACGTTCCTGCGCACGTACGGCAGCCGCCTCCTCGTCGGCGCGGGCCCGGGCGGCGCGCAGGGACGTGGGCTCTACGTCGGCCCAGTCGATGGCACGCCGCTCACGGGCTCGCCCATCGACGTCGGCGCCACACCGACGTCTGTTACGCTGCCGTGACCGTGTCGTCGCTGCGCCCACGCTGGAGCCGCGCTGCTGTCGTGCAGCTCGCGGCCGTGCTCGGGCTCGGCGTCGTGCTCGCGCTCGTGTGCGCCTCCCTCGTGGGCGTGGAGCACGTCTCGCTCCTGCGCGCGCTGCGCGAGCCCGGCTCCGATGACGCGACGATCCTCTTTCGTGCCCGGCTCCCGCGCGTCCTGCTCGCGGCGCTGATCGGCGCGGCGCTCGCTCCATCGGGCGTGGCGTTCCAGGCCCTCCTCGGCAACCCGCTCGCCGATCCCTACGTGCTCGGGGTCTCGGGCGGCGCGGCGGCGGCGGGCACGGCTGCGCTCGTGCTGTTCGGTGCGAGCGGACTGTCCTCTGCCGTCGTGCTGCCGTTCTTCGCGTTCCTCGGCGCCCTCGGCGCGGTCGCGCTCGTGTTGCTCTTCGGCCGCGTCCGTGGCGTGCTCGTCCCCACCGTGGCGCTGCTTGCCGGTGTCGTGCTCAACGCGCTCATGAGCGCGGTCATCGTCGGCATCCGCGTCGTGGCTCAGCCCTCTGCTGCGCACGAGGCGCTGTACTGGCTCTCGGGGAGCATCCAGACCGCACCGCCGCTGGCGCTCGGCGCGCTCGCGCTGTACCTCGTGGCGAGCCTGGTCGTGCTGCAGCGCCATGCCGTCTCGATGAACGCCTTGACCATCGGGGGCGAGGCGGCACAGGCCCTCGGAGTCGATGTGTCGCGCACGCGCCGCACGATCTTCCTCACCGCGTCGCTCCTCACCGGTGCGGCGGTCGCGCTCGCCGGACCGATCGGTTTCGTGGGCATCGTGGTGCCGCACACCCTGCGCCTGCTCCTCGGCTCGGATCACCGCGCGCTGGTCGTGGCCTCGGCCCTCGGCGGCGCGATCTTCCTCGTGCTCGCGGACACGCTCACGCGCATGTCGTTCCTCGTCCTCGGCGTCGAGCCCACCGTCGGCGTACTGACCGCGCTCATCGGAGCGCCGTTCTTCCTCGTGCTGCTGCGGCAGCGCGGGCTCGGCGGAGGCTCGCTGTGAAGCGCCTGCTCGTCGTGCTGATGTGCGTCGTCGGATGTCACCGCGCGCCGACGGTCGGCGCGCGAACGGTGAAGGACGCGCTCGGCCGCACCGTTGCTCTCCGCCCGGTGAAGCGCATCGTCTCCCTCGCGCCGTCGTCGACCGAGATCGTCTACGCACTCGGTGCCGGGGATCGCCTCGTCGGTGTCGATCGCTACAGCGACTGGCCCGCCGCTACAAAGCAGATCGCGCAGGTCGGGACCGACATCGAACCCAGCCTCGAGCGCATGGTCGCGCTGCACCCCGACATCGTCTTCGTCGCCACCACCGCCAATGCCCAGCGCTCCGTCGACAACATGACTTCGGTCGGACTCTCCGTGTACGTGAGCCGGGCCGACTCCGTCGAGCAGATCTTCGCCGACATCGAAGGGATCGGTCGTGCCATCGAGCGCCGCGAAGCGGCCGCGTCCCTCGTCGCGGGCCTGCGCGCGCGCATCGGCGCGCTGCCCACGCGCTCCGCGCCGGTCTCGTGCGCTGTCGTGGTGTGGCCTGCGCCGCTCGTGGTTGCCGGCCGCGGGAACCACGTCGACGACGTGCTGCGCCTCGCCGGGTGTCGAAACGTCGTCGACGACTCGACCCAGGCGTTCCCGACCTACTCCGCCGAGCGCCTCGTGAAGAAGGCTCCCGAGGAGCTCTTCGTCGGCACCCACTCCACCGGTGCGCCTCCGCTCGACGCGCTGTACGCCCTGGGCTCGATCCCGGCCGTGCGCACGCACCGTGTCCACCTCGTCGACGGCGACCTGCTCTTCCGGCCCGGCCCACGCGTCGTCGAAGGCATCGAGACGCTGGCGAAGCTGCTGCCATGATCGAGCTCGACGCAGTCTCCTTCGCCTGGGGCTCGCGAACGCTGTTCGAGCACGTGAGCGTGCGGCTGGCCGCGGGCTCGCTGTGCGGCGTGCTCGGGCCCAACGGCGCGGGTAAGTCCACGTTGCTGCGCATCGTGCTCGGGCTGCTCGCACCGTCGCGCGGCGTTGTGCGGCTCGATGGCGTCGATGTGCGCTCGCTCTCCCGGCGCGACGCAGCGCGCATGATCGCCGCCATGCTCCAGGACGAGCCCGCGCTGTTTCCCATGACGGTGACGGAGTGCGTGCTGCTCGGCCGCGTCTCGCGGCTGCCTCCGCACGGCTTCGAGGATGGCGCCGATCTACTTGCCGCCGAGCGCGCGCTCGACTCGGCCGGGGTTCGCGACCTCGCGACGCGGCGGCTCGATACGCTCTCGGGCGGCGAACGCCGTCGCGTGCTGCTCGCGCGCACGCTCGCGCAGGGCACACCGGCGCTGGTACTGGACGAGCCCACGGCAAACCTCGATCTGCGCCATCAGCTCGAGCTGTTCTCGCTGCTCGAGCGGCAGGCCGCGAGCGGCGCGACCATCCTCGCGAGCGTCCACGATCTCGACCTCGCCGCGCGTGCCTGCTCGGAGGTGCTGCTGCTCGATGGCCGTGGCGGCGTGGTGCACGGCACACCAGCCGAGGTACTCACCCCGTCACGCATCGCGGAC
>JAYTLP010000492.1:0-6475 GCA_043729375.1 Myxococcales bacterium | reverse complement strand
TCGTCGGGGCACTTGTCGATGTCGTCCTTGATGCCGTCGCCATCGCGGTCGCCGATCGACGGCTCGAAGATGAAGCCGAGGAACACGCGCCACTGCGGCGAGCCGATCATGTTGCCCTCGCCCTTGATGGTCGACGGCGTGAGCTTGCCCTGCAGGAAGCCGGCGCCGCCGCCGATCTGGAAGTACGAGTTGCGCGCCATGTAGACCTTGGCGGCCGCGAGCCCCTCGAGTGGGAGGCCGAACTTGTTGCTCTTCAGATCGGCGTAGCCGTAGACCTCGCCGATGAGCTCGAGCTTGTGATTCACGACGGCGTACGAGACGCCGAGGCTGTAGGTGAGCTGCGTACCGAGCTTGCGGACGCCGCCGGTGCCGCAGGTCGGATCGCCGGGGTTGCCGGGGACGTTCACGAGGCCCGTCGCCGAGGTGCCGGACGTGGGCGAGCAGAACGGCTGGCCGCCGTTCGCAGTCTTGTCCCGGTTGGAGACGAGCGCGCCGCGATCCGTGAAGCTGTGCTCGCTCGGACGGACGAGCGCACCGACGTTGATGGCGGTCTTCCAGCGACGCGACCGGCCCCACTCGCGGTCGATGATGAGCTCGGGCCGCAGCGTGACCTGGCCCTCGCCGAGGAAGTTCGGCATCGAGCTCGACTCCGCGCTCGAGCTGGTGCCACCCGACGACTTGCCGCTCGGCACGTAGACGGAGAAGAGCAGGCCGAGGCCGACCGGGTACTTCGACGTGTTGAGGAAACGCGCCTTGAGGTGGATGCCGATGTCGCCGACGAACTGCCCGGAGAAGTGCAGGCTGTTGTTGAGGTCGGCCATGCTGGTGGCCGACTCGTAGGCGGGCGTGCGCTGGCCGGCCTGGATGTGCACGGGCAGCGAGAGCCCGAGCTCGATCCACTTGAAGAGGCCGATGGCTGCCTGGAGCTGCGGCGTGAAGTAGTCGGTCACGCCGAAGTGGGTGTGGTTCGGCCCCTCGATCTGGAGGACGTTGCGCTCGTACGTGGCGATGAGCCCGATCGAGAAGTCGAGGTGCCCGAGGATCTGCGACGCGTTGACCGTCACGTAGCCCTTCGAGTCCACGGCAGGCCGGAAGAGCTGGAGCCCGAAGGCATTGCCGGCGTGAGCAAGCCGTGGCGCCGCGAGCGCGCCGAGGACGAGGACGGTGGTGACGAGTCGCGTCACCGTGATGCGTAGTCGCGAGCTGGTTGCAGTCGACATGCGGCTCCGGCGTGTAGGTAAATGCCCCGCATCGTCGCCTGTCTCTCCGACCCTGTCAAAATTCAACGCCTGCTCTGCACGTGAGGCAGACTGCGGATCTCATGATCGAGACAGCGGCGGCATCGGCAGTACCGGCGAAGAAAGCGGAGCCACGCCGGCTTGGCCTCGCGACGACGTTCGATCGCCGTGCCCTGCTCGGGCCCGCTGCGCTCCTCGACCGCCTCGGCGAGCTGCTCGGCCGCGCGGAGGTGTCGGAGGACCGCATGGCGTTCGTCCTCGATGCACAGCTCGACGGTGACCGGCTCGAGGAGACGATGGCGCTGCTCGAGAAGCGCCGCGAGATTCCGGTCCTCGCGCTCGAGGGCAGGAGTGGCCTCAAGGGCCGACCGGCGCTCGCTGCGCTCGATCGCGAGGAGGCGCGCCTCGCCATCACCGACACCGAGGCCACGCTTCGCCGGGCGAGCCAGGTGGGTGCGCCTTACGTGGTGCTCCGGCTCGGCTGGGTCGACGGCGCCCGACGCGACTGGACGTACGCCCGGGACCGCTGGCTCCGCGCGGCGCTGTCCGCCGAGAGAGCGCGCGCGCTGCAGCACGCTCGCGACCGGGTCGCGGCAGGCCACGTGGACCGTGCACGAGCGGCGCTCGACCGGCTATGTCGCGTCGCCGACGGCCTCGGCGTGACGCTCCTCGTCAAGAACGGTCAGCGCTACGTCGAGCTGCCCGCGCCCTTCGAGTGGACGCAGCTCGCGAACGAGCTGGCGGGCGCGCCGGTGCAGCCGCTCTTCGATCTACCCGCTGCGCACCTCGCGGACCGCATGGGCTTTGCATCGGTCGCGCTCACCGAGGCCACCTTTGCAGGTCCGCTCGCCTATCTCGGCGACGCGTGCGGGCCGATCGCCGCGCTTCCCCCTGGCCACGGCGAGCTGGGACGGGACGCAATCCGCGAGCGCAGCGGCAAGCCCACGCACGTGGCCTACCGACCGTGGCCCGCGCTCGGCGACGAGGAGATCGCGCTCGCGTTGCGCGGCTTGCGCTGACACGGCGACGCGCGCGAGAAACCCGCGGCAAGAGGTGAGGCGCGCAGCGACGAGGAAGCGCGCGCGAGAATCAAGCGGTGGGGGGAGGCTCGCTGCGGCTCTGCCGCGGCGAGGGGGGGACGGGAACGTCCCCCTTTTATGGAACCGTGATGGCGTTGCGCGTGCAGACCCACTTCAGGAACTGCTTGCTCTGCGCGTCGAGCTTGCCGAAGGCGGTGACGGCGCCGTTGCGGTCCTTGAGGAAACAGTAGGACGCGCCGATGAGGCGCCAGGCCTTCGTGGGCTGCGACTTGACGGCCTTTTTTGCCGATTCGATGGCGCTCGCGTACTGGCCATGGACGTAGGAATCCTGGGCTTCGGCCAGCGCCTTCTCGGCGACGGCGTTCGCGCCCTGATCCGGTTCCACGCTCTCGGCCGGCTTGGCCACGGAGTCGGGCTTGGCGACGGGATCGACTCTCGGCTTGTCTGGCCTCGGCGTCCGGGGCCGCTCCGCACCCGGGTTGGCGTGCGCGATGACCGGAGTCTTCGGCGTGGGCGTGACGGCGACGCCGCAGGTCTTCACGATGTCGAGCGCTTCCTGGTTCGCCTCGTCGACGGTGAGGACCGCCTCGACGTGCTGACGTGCCACGTCGCACTGGTTGGCGGTCTTCTGCTTGTGGGCTTCGTCGAGGTGCTTGCGGATGAAGCCCTTCTTCACCCGCCCGTACGCCTCGGCGCCACGCTGACGATAGATGGAGTCCTCGGAGACCTCGCCGTACGCCGTGACGGAGCCGTCGAGGTCCTCCTTGTCGGCCGCGGACTGAAAACGCGTGTACGCGGAGCGGTTCTTTCGCTCGGCCTCGGCGTGCTGGCGCTTGTCGCGCGCGAGCTCCTGCGTGGAATCGAGGCGCAGCGCTTCGTCGCACTTCGAGATCGCCAGCTCCCACTCCTCGCTCTTCATCGCGCGATCGGCGTCGAGGAGGAGTTTGGCGACCGTGCCCTCTATGTCCCCGACACCCCTGGCAACGGGCTGCACGTTGGGCTGGTTGATCATGCGCCATGCGAAGGCGCCGCCACCGACGAGGGCGATGAGCACGACGCCGACGATGAAGCCGGACCGGAGGCTGCTTCGACCGGTGGAGACATCGACGATCTGCGCGTCGCGCTCGAAGACGAAGTCCTCGCCGGGCGCGACGAAGCGAAGGCGCACGTGGCCGAGGTCGATGTGGTCGCCGCGGCGGAGCTCGACCTTGCCGTACTCCTCGCCATTGACGCGCACGCCATTGGCGGACTGCAGGTCGACCACGTGGTAGTGGCCGTTCTCGCGCACGACCTTTGCGTGGTGCCGCGAGATGGAGCGGTGGTTCACGACGACGTCGTTCTCGTCGGTGCGCCCGATGACGACGGCGGCCTTGTCGAGCAGGAACTCCTGCCCTGCGAAGTTGGAGGACACGATGACGAGGCGCGCGAGGCCTGCGTTCTCCGGGCGGACCGACGCCGCAGGTGCCATGGGCATCTGGGTGGTCGGCGCCTCGATGAGCTGCGTCGGAACGCCGGACTCCTTCATATACGGAGTGGTCTTGTCGTCCGAGATGGGCCCGGGTGCCGTGACGGCGCCGTTGCCGGTCATCGGCGTGGCCCGGTCGAGCTTGAGCGCGAGCTGGTAGTCGCCTATCTGGATGCGGTCGCCTTCACCGACGGAAGCGCGACCGTCGATCTTGTCTCCGTTGAGCTTGATCCCGTTGTACGACGAGACGTCCTCGATGAAGACGGTGCCGTTCTGCTTCAGCAGTCGGGCGTGCTTCCTCGAAACGTTCCGCTCGGTCAGGCGGATCGTGTTCCCCTCTTTGCGACCGATTGTGATCTCGTCGCGAATGAGGGGGACGACGGTGGTCTTCCCCTCGTCGTCTTCGATGATGAGCTTGTACATGGGGGTGCGCACCGTCGGTATAGACTGCGGTAGAAGATTTTAGTTCTTCTCGTGAGTTTTCGTCAAGCTGCGCACGCGAAGTCTGCACGTGTGTAAAACGGCCACCGTCACGTGTGGGACGGTGCTGGCGGCTGCGTGAAGATGCGCCACGCACGCAGGTAGTCGTACGCGGAGCGGAGCTGGAAGTCGTCACCGATGGGCCCAGCCACGACTCCTGGGCCGACGGTCGGGTCGGGCTTGGGGATGGCGTCGGGCTTCACGTCGGGTTTCACGTCGGGCTTCACGTCATCGGGGGTGGGCCCGCGGAGGTGACCCTGGAGATCGCGCTCTTTGAGCGCGGGCTCGTCCTCGTGGCCCGCGTGCAGGTCGGCGAGCTTGAGCTGCTCGACGACGATGTCCGGCGTGATGCCGCGCTCCTGGATCGAGCGTCCCTTGGGCGTGAAGTAGCGAGCGATGGTGAGCTTGAGCGCGGAGCCATCGTCGAGCTCGATGACGGTCTGCACGGAGCCCTTGCCGAACGTCTGCGTGCCGACGATGACCGCGCGGCCGTGGTCTTGCAGCGCCCCGGCGACGATCTCGGAGGCGGACGCGGAGCCGCCATTCACGAGCACGATCATCGGGAAGCCCGAGCGCGTGCCGCGGACGTGCGCGCGCTCCTCCTCGATGATACGGCCGCCCTTGCCCTCGGTGCGCACGATGAGGCCGGTCTCGAGGAACAGGTCCGCGACGCGGACGGCCTGGTCGAGAAGACCGCCCGGGTTGTTGCGCAGATCGAGCACGAGCCCCCGGAGCTGCCCACCCGGCGCGTCGTGCTCGAGGCGCTCGATGGCGGTGGTGAGATCGTGCTCGGTGGAGTCGGAGAACTGCTTGATCTTGACGACGCCGAAGCCCGGATCTAGCTGCTTGCTCGTGACGTTGTCGATGCGGATGATCTGCCGCTCGAGCGTCATCACGTGCGGCTCCTTCCACGGCCTTGCTGCTGACGCGCTCGGAGCCGGCCGATCGATCGTGAGCGTGACCTGGCTGCCCTTTTTTCCGCGCATCTTCGTGACGGCGTCGTCCATGCGCATCGTGCGCGTGGGGGTGCTGTCGATCTTCACGATGAGGTCGCCGCTCTGGATGCCTGCGCGCTGCGCAGGCGTGCCGTCGATGACCGACATGATGGTGAGCACGTTGTCGCGCGCGCGGCCCATCGGAAAGTAGGCTTCCTCCGGCGGCGACGGGAGCTGACGCATCTCGACCTCGATGCCCACGCCGCCGAACTGGCCCTGCGTGTCCACCTTCATCTCCCGGTACTGGTCCGGCTTGAGGAAGGCGGTGTGCGGATCGAGCGTCTCGAGCATGCCGCGCAGCGCGCCGTAGATGAGCTCGTCCTGGTCGACGTTCTCGACGTAGTTGTTCTCGACGTAGCTGAGGACGCGCGTGAACAGGTTGAGCTTGTGGTACGGGCTCGGCTTCTTCGTGAGCGCGCCGGACAGGCCTCCGGCGAGCGTCATGCCCCCGAACACGCAGAGCACACACAGCAGCAGGATCGAGCGTCTACGCACGGGGGAAGCCTCGCATGCGGAGAAACACGCCGCAAACCTCAGGGCAGATGGAGCTCGATGCGACTGCCGTGGCCCGTGCTCTTCACCTCGAGCCGCACATCGATACGCTCCGTGAGCTCGGCCACGTGCGAGATGATGCCCACCATGCGGCCGCTGTGTTGCAGCTCGACGAGCGTGTTGATGGCCAGGTTCAGGCTCTCGGGGTCGAGTGACCCGAAGCCCTCGTCGACGAAAAGGGTCTCGAGGTGGATGCCGCCGGCACGGGCCTGGACCACGTCGGCGAGGCCGAGCGCGAGCGCGAGAGACGCGAGGAAGCCTTCGCCGCCCGACAGCGTGTTGCCGGGCCGGCTGGTTCCCGTGTGGTGATCGAGCACGTCGATGTCGAGCCCGCTCGACGTGCGGCGGTCGTCGACGCGCGTCGAGCGCTGCAGCTCGAAGCGCCCGCTGGTCATCGTCTGGAGACGGACCGACGCGGACGCGAGCACCTCGTCGAGCAGGACGCCCAGCACGAAGCTGTGGAACTTGAGATTGCTGGCGTTGTCGCCATTCGCAACCTCGGCGAGCCGTCCGACGAGCGCGTAGCGCGCTTCCGCCTCGACAGTACGCGCCGACAGCGCGGAGAGGCCGTCGGTCACGCGGGCGATGGCGTCGAGGCTGCCGCGCGCTGCCTGTCGCTCGGTGAGCGTGCGCTCGACGGCGCTCGTCGCGAGCTCCACGCGGGCGCGCGCGGCGGGAACGTCGAGCGCCACCACGTTCCGCGCG
>JAYTLP010000491.1:0-15558 GCA_043729375.1 Myxococcales bacterium | reverse complement strand
CTCGAAGCGCGCCCGGGTGACCGGACCCGCCTCGCAGCCAACGAGCAGGAGGAGCGAGAGCATCAACCGTGAGCGCATCCGCGATGCGTAGATCGGATCAGTGCGTGGCGTCGAGAGAATGTTCGTCGACGTCCTCGGGATGGTGGTGGAGGTCGTGCGCGGGTCCCGGCTCCTGTGCGAGCTGCCCGAGCCACAGCTGCGGGCCGAGCCGGAGGAGGCTGATGACGAGCAGCAGAGCGAGGAGCGTGCCACACGCGTACTCGGTCCAGCTCGGCCGCAGCGCCGACCATGCGTGGAGCGGGGGCACGACAATCGTGAGCCCGAGAGTGAGGCCCCAGCCGCAAAGCGCGCTCGCGAGCCACGCGAGCGCGAAGAAGACGAGCATGTGCGGCGTCACCAGCTCCCGCCGGGCGCGCCCGCCGAGCGGTCCCGCCAGGAGCATCGCGAGGACCGCCGCGGGCGCCGCGCCCTTGTGCAGGAGCACGGCAGCGATAGGGGCAAGGACGATTGGAGTCGCACCGAACGCGAGTGCGAGGAGCGGTAGCAGGCCGAGCACGATCAATGGATGCAAGGCAGCGAGCCATGCCGGATCGATGGCGGCCTCGACGCCGGCTGCAACGACGAGACCAGTGACGAGGTGCGCGCCGACCTGGTCCACCCCGCGCAGCGCGAGCACGGCAAAGGCCTCGAGCGCGTGCGCGGTGCGGACGTGCACCTTCAGCCGGCTTCTTCCGCCGCGCGCGCCGCTCGTCCCGAGGAGCGCGAGCAGAAGCGCGCCCAGGACCTGCAGCGCAGCCATCGTCGGGCCGACGAGCCCGGCCAGCACCAATGTGCCGTCGAGGGCAAGCGCAGTGGCGGCGAGCAGGAACACGGTCGTCGTCGCGCGCGAGGCGCCGTGGAGGGCGAGGCCGCGCGCTGCGGGAAGCGTCTGTGCCGACCCGACCGGTGCGAGAAGCGCAAAGAGTAGACCCGCGCCTCGCCCCTGTACGGGCGCCTCCATCCGCACGAGCGCATGTAACGCCGCTGCGACCCCGATGGCGAGCAGCAGAGGCGGCGCGACGTGGACGAAGAGCGGCGCGAGCGTGAGCTTCACCGGCAGCTCGGTCACGCGCGCGCGCGCGAGGAGGTCGTCGGGCGCCTGCATGACGAGAGCAACCACGACTCCGACGAGGAGCGACGCGCTCGTCAGCGCCCGGGTCATGGGAGTGCTCGCGCGCTCCGCGTGGCTGTGGAGCACGAGCTGCAACATCGCACCGAGACCGATGGCCACGAAGGCATCGAAGACCCGTTCGGAGAGCAGCGGGAGCAGGGCGCCTCCGAGCAGGCCGCCGGCTACCGTTGCTGCGAACAGCCCGAGCGTGCGCTCGAACGTCCGTCGCCAGCCGTACGAGGGCAGGAGCGTCGTGGCGATGAAGAGACCCTCTGGCAGCCGGTGGATCACGAACGCGGCGGCGAGGGTGACGTCGACGGCACCATGTCCGACCGCGATGGCCGCCGCCAACCCGACACCGTCGGTGAACGAGTGAAGCAGCAGCGCCGAGTAGATGAAGGCACGCCCGAGCCTGGCGGCGGCGCGGTGGTGCGCCCGGTCGAAGGCGCGCAGCACCAGGAAGGCACCTGCAAACAGAGCGATGGCGAGGCCGCCCAGCGACGCCGCGACGTGGGGCAACAGGCGGAGCAGGACCATCGTCGGGACGAGCCCGAGCGCGAGGCCCTCGACGAGCGCACCCGCCGTCGCGCGGCCTCGCCCCAGGGACAAGATGAGCGGACCTGCGAGCAGTCCAGCACCCGAGAGCGCGAGCGCGACGAGGAGCAGCGTGGACGGTGCGTGGTGCACGGCGCGGAGCTTTACCGCTGCTGAGCTTCAGATGCAACCCAGCTACGGATAGCCCGAAACGCGTCATCGCCGACGCCGCGTGGTTGCACCCACAGCGTCGGCAGCCTAACCTCTGCTCCGCGATGGCGAAGAAACGTAACCCAGCCGCAGAAGCGCCGGGCCTCGATCTCGGCGCGCTGGCCGGCACGCTGCGAGCCGCGGGGCTGCGTCGCACGGGCCCGCGGGTGGCCGTGCTGGCGCGGCTCTCCGCAGCCGAGTCGCCCATGACCCATGCGGCCCTCGCCGACGAGCTCATGCACCTCGGCTTCGACCGGGCCACGATCTACCGCAACCTCATCGACCTGTCGGTTGCAGGCCTCGTGAGCCGCACCGACCTCGGCGATCACGTGTGGCGCTTCGAGCTGAAGGGCTCCACGGGCAAGCACGCGAAGGTGCATCCCCACCTTGTGTGCACCGAGTGCGCGGGTGTCTCGTGCCTCACGGACGTGGAAGTGAAGATCGTTCCGGTGCGCGGCTCGGTCACCCGCCTGAAGGCCAAGGACTGCGAGGTTCAGCTCCGCGGCGTTTGCGATCGCTGCGCATAGCTAGTTGATGGAGGTGCAGGTGCCCTCGGGGCCTGCGCCGTCGGTGACGCCGCTCACCCAGTCGCCCGTCGCTCTGCACTGGTACACGATGCCGTCGACCTGGGACGTGACGCAGGCGCCGTACGCGAGGTCGGACTGCGTCGTGTAGGACCAGCAGGTGCCGACCGGGCTCGGCGACACCGGGTCGCCCGTGGTGAGGTCCACCGTACCGTCGGGGATGGTCGTCGAATCCGGGTTGCCGGTGATGACGATGTCGGCGCCGTAGAAGTAGGCGAGGAGCTGCGGCGCCTTGTAGCCGAGGTTTTTTGCGAGGCAGTTGATGAAGTTCTGGCCGAGCGCGCCGCGGTTGTCGGGCGAGCTCTTGCTGCCGATGGTGCTCGAGATCACGGAGGAGCCGGTCCGGCCCACGTTCACCGTCACGTAGTGCTCGGTGTTCGTCGCATCCGTGCCCTTGCTGCACGAGCCGCCGATCCGCTTCGCACCCGCGACGAAGAACCCGGCGATGACGTTCCCGTCGTGCGTGACGACCTGCCCGGCCGTGGCAGCAACGGCCTCCTTCACCGCGTCGGAGACGTACGAGCCGTTTTGGTTGGAGCTGCAGGTGAAGACCTGCTCGGACTGGCCATCTGCGATGCTCGGCGACGCCTGACCCTTCGTGCGGTAGGTGAGGTACGTGCGCGCCGCGATGGCCTGCGCGCGGAGCGCCTCGGGCGGCGCATTGGGGTTCTCGCACTGCACGACGCGCGGCAGGTACGTCTTCTCGACGGAGTAGGTCGTCCCGTGCACCCGGACGGTGCCGGGCACGCCGGTGAGCGCGTTCGTGGCGCCATCCCCACCTCCGTCGCCGACCGTGGCAGGCGCACACGCCGCGAGGAAGAGGCCGGAGAGGATCAGCGAGACGGCGAGGCGCATGCTTGTGGAATGCTGCATACGGCCTGCCAGAGCGAAGAGCACAGGGGCTATCGAAATCCATATCGATATCAGCTATCTGCAAGCCGGGGCGTCCAGCCTCACCTCGCATGGGGCACCCCGGACCCTGGGTCTGGGTACCGTACTGATGTCCGCGGTCCTCACCTGAGATCCAGTCGTGATACGGTCCAAGCGTGAGCGCTCCCCGGCTCCTCCTCGTCGGCAACCCGACCGCGCAGAGCGGCAGGAACGCCGATCGCATCGCGCGCGCGACGTCGCTGCTTCGCGCCCGCGGCATCAGCGCCGAGCTCATCACCACCGAGCCCGAGGGCCGGACGATCGCCAAGATCGTCGCGCGCCTCCACACCCACGAGCCGATGACGCTCGTGTCGATGGGCGGGGACGGCACTTTCGCCGAGGTCGCGCGTGCGCTGTACACGAGCGGCCGCAGCGAGGAGGTCCCGCTCGCGATGCTGCCGACGGGCACCGCGAACGACCAGGGCAAGAGCTTCGGCCTCGATGCCGAGGAGGCCGCGCTCGAGCGCAACATCGAGGTGGTGCTCGAGGCCCGCGAGACGCGGCTCGACGTCGGACACCTCCGAACGTTCGACGCCGTCGGTGTGCGAGTGGCCGAGGAGCTGTTCTTCGACTCGGCCGGCTGGGGTATCAGCCCGCGCACGCTGCAGCTCCGCAACGAGGATCGCGTGGCCATCGCACAGGTGCCCATCCTCCGCGCGGTCTATCGCGACCAGCTCGTCTACGCGGGCGCTCTCTTGCGGACGTTCCTCTCGTCGTACGTCGAGGATCAGAAGTTCGACGTCGAGATCGAGGCGGACGGCAAGTACCGCCTGCTCACGGGGCTCACGGACCTCGTCGTGAAGGGCACGCGGATCTACGGCGGGCTGTGGGTCTGCGACGAGGCAGCGCGCCACGACGACGGCCGCTTCGAGATCGTGCCGTTCCAGGGCAAGCGTGACTGGATCTCGAAGGCGCTCGTCATGCTGAAGGGCTCGAAGCTCGACCTCGAGGCGCTGTCGAAGATCGGCCTCCAGCACTCGGAGGGGCTGTCCGCGAGCGTGATCCGGCTGCACATCAGGCGGCGCCCGGGTGGGCCCCCCATCGTGGCGCAGCTCGATGGCGACGTGTTCCAGTCCACCTCGGATGTGCGCATCGACGTCATCCCGCGCGCGCTGCGCCTGGTGGTGCCCCGAGACCACGCCGACAACGGATGAGATCCCTGCAGTCGATCACCTGGCTACAAGGTCGGATACGTCCGCACACCCGACTACATCACAAACAAGTCTGATGACCCGGCCGACAGTGCGAGCTAGTTTTCGCCCACCGATTCAACGAGGTGGTGGATGTTGCGAAACAAGTTTGCGGTGGTGGCACTTTTCCTTGCGGCCTGCGGTCCGAACCAGGGACCCGGCACCGTGAGACCCGGCGGTCGTAGCGGCGCGGATCTCTCGACGTCGCAAGACCCGTCCGTCGACGGCATGCAGGACATGTCAGTCGCTCCCGAGCAGGACTTCTCGGCGCAGTGTGGCGTCCAGAACTTCATGCTGCAAAAGGGCCTGCCCCCCGAGGTCATGATCGTCCTCGACCGCTCGGCGTCGATGACGACCGACTTCGACGGCGGTACACGCTGGACGAAGATCACGGCCGCGGTGAAGCAGGTGGTCACGAGCCTGCAGGGCCAGATCGGCTGGGGCCTCACGGTGTTCCCGCACGACAGCGACTGCGGCACCTCGGCCAGCGTCGATGCGCAGATCGCATCGATGAACGCGACCGCCATCGGCGCGAAGATCTCGAGCTACACGCCGGACGGCAACACGCCCACCGCCGACGCCATCGACAAGGCAGCGGCGTACATGGCGTCGCGCACCTCGGCGAACCCGAAGTATCTGCTCCTTTCCACCGACGGTGAGCCGAACTGCGGCGCCATCGGCAACCAGTGCGTCTGCCTGTTCGGCGGCACGCCCGACGCGCAGGGCCAGTGCCACTCCGGCGCAATTTCCACCGGTGCGTGCGTGAACGTCCCGACGGACGACGGCGCTGCCAAGGCGGAGGCCGCGCTCTCCGCGGCCGCCGCAAAGGGCATCCACACGTTCGTCATCGGCGTCGCCGCCGACTCGAGCGACGCCTCCGAGCTCGACAAGCTCGCGACCAGCGGCGCCGAGCCGCGTGCCGGCTCGCTGAAGTACTACGCCGTCGGCAGCGAGGCGGACCTCGTCACCTCGGTGAACACGATCGCGTCGCAGATCATCTCGTGCTCGTTCGGCGTCACCTCGACCCCGCCGACGGACACGACACTCGTCACCATCAAAGTCAACGGCTCCGCGCTCGCGCAGGACACCACGCACGTGAACGGCTGGGACTTCAGCTCGAACCAGACCTCGCTCGTGTTCTACGGCGCGGCCTGCCAGACGCTGCAGGCGAACTCGAACTCCACCGTGCAGGCCATCTACGCCTGCCCGCCCGTCAACTGACGAAGGCGCGGTGAGCCGGCAGCTGGTCTTCCTGCCGGCTCTTCCTCATACTGCGCACGTCGCATGCGCCGTCCGCTCGAACCAAACGAAGCAGCCTCGACCATCACCTCCGACGAGACGGAGCTGCTCGGCCGCGTCCTGAAGTTCGCCGCCGACCGCGCGGCAGAGCCGGTCGGACAGGGGCCGACGCGTCAGGATTACGAAGCGGAGATGATCGCGCTCCGTGATCAGATCGGCGAGGAGCGGCTCGAAGATCATCCCATCCTCATCGAGCACATGACGCGCATCGCGGCGCTCGCCGGTCGTGCGCAGCAGCGCGCGCTGCCCGTCGATGTACAGTCGCCGTACTTCGCGCATCTCCAGCTCAAGCTCTCCGAGCGCGGCAAGGAGCGCGTATCCGATGTGCTCATCGGCAAGCGCGGGCTCATCGACCGCGCAGCGGGCGTGCAGATCGTCGACTGGCGCGACGCACCCGTCTCGCAGATCTACTATCGCTACGACGAAGGCGACGATTACGAGGAGGAGCTGCCGTCTGGCACGTTGAAGGGCGAGGTGCTCGCGCGACGCAACGTCACCATCGCGCGCTCGCTCGTGCGTCGCATCGGCTGCCCGCAGGGCACATTCGTCTCCTCCGTCGATGGCACCTGGTATGCGCTCGAGGGCCAGGGCGTCGCGCTGCTGACGGGCGGCCAGGGAACCGCCGCGCGTCCGCCGCGTCCGCAGCCCACGCCGAGGGGCCACAAGGAAGGCCGTCGCGGCGAGACCGCGCGTGGCTCCCACAACCCCGACAAGGCGCTGCCCGAGATCGCGGCGCTCGTCGATCGCACGCAGTTCGAGCTCATCACCGAGCCCGGCGCGGGCCTCGTCGTCATCCAGGGCGGCGCAGGCTCGGGCAAGACCACCGTCGCGCTGCACCGCATCGCCTACCTCGTCTTCCAGCAAAGCGAGCGCGTCCGTCCGTCGTGGTGCCTGTTCGTGGTGCCGTCCTCCGCGCTCGAGCGCTACGTCGCGGGCGTGTTGCCGTCGCTCGGCGTCACCGGCGTGCCGGTCACGACGTACCGCGCGTGGGTGCACACGCTCCGCAAGCGGCTCGTGCCGGATGCGCCGGACCGCTACTCCGACGACACGCCTGCCGCGGTCCAGCGCCTGAAGAAGCATCCGGGAATGCTGGTGCTGCTCAAGCAGGCGGTGACGCTGGAGCTCGAGCAGCTCGAGCGGGAGATCGCCTCCGCGCTCGACGCCAGCCAGGACCCGGTGGCGAAGCAGCTCGTGCTGGACGGCTGGAGGGAGCGCGCGTCGCGCTCGCCGCACGAGCGCGCCCGCTCGCTCATGAACGCCGCAAAGAGCGGCAAGCTCGCGGTCGCGCCGTCGATAGCGCTCCGCGTCGAGCAGGTCCTGCGCCGCGGTGTTCGTCGGCTCCGGGACCCGCGGCGCATCCTGTGGGAGCTGCTCACCGATCGCGGACGCATCGAGACCCTCGCGAGCCCGCAGCAGCCGGAGCCCGCGCAAGCGGGAGAGCTCGACGAGCTGGTGCGCTGGTGCGCGGCCCAGCTCGACGAGGAGGTCTCGGACGAGCTCGAGGGCACCGACGAGGAGCGCATGGTCCCCATCGACGGCAAGCCGCTCGACGACGGCGACGACTCGGGTGCGCGCGCACGCCTCGACGAGGAAGACGACTCGCTGCTGCTGCGCCTGTACCAGCTCATCCACGGTCATCTCACGCGGGTCGACGGCGAGCCACTCGTGTACGACCACATCGCGATCGACGAGGCACAGGACCTCGCACCCATCGACGTCGCGGTGCTGGTTGCTGCCACTGGCGAGAAGCGCTCGGTCACCATCGCCGGCGACACCGCGCAGCGGGTCGTTTTCGACAATGCGTTCCGCGGCTGGGACGCGCTCATCGGCGACCTCGGCCTCGCCGATCGAGCGGGCGATGCGCTGCGGTTGCGTCCGCTCGAGCTCGCATATCGATCCACTGCCGAAATCATGGACTTCGCGCGCAAGGTGCTCGGGCCGCTCGCGCCGGTCGAGCCGCCGAAGGCCTCGCGCCACGGCGCAGAGGTCGAGCTGCACGCGTTCCCGGGCCTGGGTGAGGCCGTCGCGTTCGTCGCCGAGGCGCTGCGCTCGCTGCTGTCCCGTGAGCACTCCGCGTCCGTGGCGGTGCTCTCCCGCTACGTCGGTCAGGCGGACGCCTGGTACGCCGCGCTGCAGCGCGCCGAAGTACCCTCGCTGCGTCGCGTGCGCAAGCAGGAGTTTCTCTTCACTGCGGGTGTCGACGTGACCGACGTGTCGCAGGTGAAGGGCCTCGAGTTCGACTACATCATACTCGTCGACACCAATGCGCAGGGGTATCCCGAGAGCACGGAGTCGCGGCACCTCCTGCACATCGGTGCGACGCGCGCGACGCACCAGCTGTGGCTCATCTCCACCGGCGACGTCTCGCCGCTCGTGCGTTACCTCGCCGAGGAGAGCGAGCCCGAGGGCGTGCGCACCACCGAGCGACAGCTCGCCGAGGCCCGCGAGGAGCGCACCGACGAGGCATAGGGCCTGCTCGTCCTCTGCTCAGCTCGTGCTCCTGGTGAAGCACCAGCGCAGTCCATGTCGGCTCTCTTCGGTCACCGGCGCTCGAAGTACAGACCGGCCGTGCTCTCCTGCAGGGTGACGGACCCCGGCACCATCCGGGTCGCCGCGCCTCCGGCACGAGCCCGGTGCAGGTCTGCTCGGATCGGGGTGTACCGACGATGCCCGCGCCCTCGACCGTCTCCGTGCCCGGCTCCCCACCCGAGGACCAGCGTGAGCCGACACACGTCGGGGTCCTCGAGCTGCACGCTGTGGAGCTTCACGGCGATCTCTTCACCTCCGTCGCCACTGTCGCCATCTTCGTCACGAACGCGTGCGGGATGAGGACGTCGGCGTGGCCCGAGGCACGATCTTCTCCGCAGGAACGCGCCGAGCCCGACCACGCGGGCTCGGGCTCGGGCTCGAACGGCGTGGTCGGGGTTCGCGTTACAGCTTGAGGCCCTTCTCGGCAGCCTGCCGCAGGAGCGTCCCCTCGATGGCGCCGTCGAGCGAGCCGACCTTCGGCCTGGACTTCTTGAGGTACGCGTTGCGCTCTTCGGAGAGCTCGGAGATCTCCTTCTGGACCACCTCGCGCTCGGCGGCCTTCGATGCCACGTACGCTGACCGAGCGGACGCGGGCATCGCAGCGATGACGAAAGGCAGGTCGGACGGCGCGAGGTCGTCTGCCTTCACCCGACCATCGGCCACGTCCTTCACGAGGTCACCCATGCCACCAACGGCGCCACCGTTCTTGGCGTAGTAGCCGGCGCGGTCGGCGTTCATCGATGCCGGCGCGGCCAGGCTGGCCGCAATCTTGTGGGCGACCTCGCCGCGCGAGCTGCCGTAGCCGATCGCGGTGCCCATGAGCTTCGCGTTGAGCGCGGACAGCTTCTCGTCGTACGGCGTATCCACGGTCTCGACGCCGCCGCCCTGGTCGATGGACGCGAACTCACCCGATGCGAGCTGCGAGATGCGGTTGAACGCGACGCGCGTCGTGCCGTCGGAGCCGCAGCGGATCGCGTTGATGTGGATTCCGCGACCCTGGGCGCGTCGGGCCAGCGCCCTCGAGTCGGGCGCGTCGCGGTAGTCGTCGTGCGGCGGGGCGTCACCGACGAGGTAGATCACCTTCAGCGTATTCTGGCCATCCGTCCACGAGCTCCTGTCTATGGCGTCGGCAAGCGCATGGTTCACGTCCTCGGGCCCATCCCCGCCGCCGTCGGCCTCGAACGACTCGAGGTGATCGAAGACCTTGTCGAGATCGTCGGTGAGGTCGTAGAAGCGCGTGACATAGGTGTCGCCGCGATCGCGATAGGCCACGAGGCCGATGCGCAGCTCCGGCTTCGGCTGCCCGCTGGCGACGTATTGCGCGACGGACCAGATCTTCCGCTTGGCGCCGTCGATCATGCCGGCCATCGAGCCGGTCGTATCGAGGGCGAACACGATCTCGACCCGTGGGGGCGCCTTCGGCACCGTCACATGCTGCTGCGTCACGCGCTGGATGGGCGTGGACGGATCGGTCGTGGGAAGAGCGGGTGGGCGGTGCGGCATCGCCGAGGCGGCCCACGCCGCGAGACAGAGAGTGCCGCCGATGAGTCCGTAGGTCACGCGCGTCCGGTTCATGTTCTTGCCTCCGAGGATGGGAGGTAGAACGCGGGTCCCCTGAAAACGATCTCCCGAAAACAAAAAAGCCCGCCGGTCGAGACCGGGCGGGCTTTCCCTACGCCACTCCTCGCGAGATGCGAGAGCGCTGCGCTCGGCCATTCGTGGGGAGGCTGGCAGGTCTGCGGGGCCGCAGGACCTGCTCGTGAGCGAGGAGGGGCGTGGAGACGCTAGTGGAGCAGTTAGCGCTTCTTGCCCTTTTTCGGGGCGGCCTTCTTCGGGGCGGCCTTCTTCGCGGGCGCCTTCTTGCCAGCGACCTTCTTCGCAGGCGCCTTCTTGCCAGCGGCCTTCTTCGCAGGCGCCTTCTTGCCAGCGGCCTTCTTGCGCTTCTGACCACCGACTGCGCGCTTCGCACGCGCGACGTCGCCGTTCGAGTCGAGGAAGTACAGGTGGCCCTCCTCGCGCTTGAAGCCACCCGAGGCGACCTTCTCCGCCTTGTTGGCGGCCGACGGGCCGCCGGCGCGCTTCATGGGCGTCTTGAAGACGTCCGAGCCACGCAGGAAGTAGAGGAACCCGGGCTCACGCTTCACACCAAGCTTCGCGACCTTCTCAGCCATTTTCATACCCTCCAATACTGCAGTTGTCGTGCATCTGTTGGGCTGCTCAGCGCAGCTGCTCGACGGTGTCGAGCTCCAGTTGCCGGCAACCCTAAGTCGTCACCGACGGGGTTGTCAATTCTTTTGCGTCGCAACGTAAATATTTGTCGACGGTAGACGCCAGAACGAGGTCATCGGCAGCGACGGGAAGCGGTCGGTTTTGCGAGTCTACCGTCGAGAAGCACTCGCAGATTCGACTTTTACCGTCGAGGTCCTGTCGTGCAAAAAAGCACCTGCTGCTCGCTCTCGGGCTGGAGCGACCTTCCGTCAAAGTCGCCTTCACGTCGCTCGATCACGAACCCGTTGTAGTGGAGGAGCGCCTCGAGCTCGCGCGGATAGAAGTGGCGATGGGTGAGCAGCGTGCGCCGCGTGCGGCCTTTCCCGTCGGCGCGCTCGTAGAAGATCGTCATGAACGCGACCTGCAGGGGTGAGTCGTAAACGATCTGCGTGGAGTAGATCATCGGCACCTTCGTGCGCGGATCCTTGAAGCGCGTGCGCGCCCAGCGCTTCGTCGAGTCGCGCGACAGCCAGCCGAGGTCGGGGTTCATGAGGTCGAAGACGAAGCGACCTCGGGGGGCGAGGTGCGCCCTGACCCCGTCGAGAAACGCCTCCACGTCGTTGCGCTCGTAGAGGTGCTGGAACGCGTTGAACGGGCACAGCACGAGCGAGAACTTCTGGCGGCCGAGCACCGATGCGCCGGCCAGCTCGCGGAAGTCGGCGACGTGTAGCGTCACACGCTCGTCGAGCGCCTTGTCCCCGACCTGCGCCGCGCAGCGCGCGATCATCTGACGCGATGCGTCCACGCCGACGACGCTGTGTCCGGCCTTTGCGAGCGCGAGCGTCAGCCGCCCCGACCCGCACCCGAGCTCGAGTATGGGGCCCCGGGCATGTCGCTGCGCCACCTCGAGATAAAAGGTGACGTCGTCGCGCCGGCGCGCGTACTCGTGATCGTACTGCTCGGCGTCGAGGTAGTGCTCGTATGTCCCCCTGTCGAGCGCGTGCACGAGCTGCGCGCGCATGCGGGCCTCGTCCGGGTGCAGCGCCTTCGAGACCGGCTTCTTCGTCGTGGCCATGGAGGCGAATGTATACTGCGGGGCTCATGGCGCGCGCGGTGGTCCTCCTGTCCGGTGGTCTCGATTCGGCGACGGTGGTGGCCCTCGCGCGCGAGCTCGGTCACGAGGTTCACGCGCTCTCGTTCCGCTACGGCCAGCGGCACACGGTCGAGCTCGAGTCGGCCGCCCGGGTCGCACAGCAGCTCGGCGCCGCCTCCCATCGCGTCGCGGACGTCGACCTCCGCTGGATCGGCGGCTCCGCGTTGACGGCGGATATCGCCGTCCCCAAAGGTCGCGACGAGAGCCGGATGGGTGGCGACATTCCCATCACGTACGTCCCCGCGCGAAACGCGCTGTTTCTCACGCTCGCGCTCGCCTGGGCCGAGGTGCTCGGCGCCCGTGACATCTATGCCGGCATGAACGCGCTCGACTATTCCGGCTACCCGGACTGTCGCCCCGAGTTCCTGCGCGCCTTCGAGATCATGGCCAACCTCGGCACCAAGGCCGGCGTCGAGGGTCGTGGCTTCTCCATCCACGCGCCGCTCATGGCCTGGGACAAGGCGGAGATCATCCGCCAGGGCACGCGGCTCGGCGTCGACTACGGACTCACGCACAGCTGCTACGACCCCGTGGGCGCGCTGGCCTGCGGTCGCTGCGACTCTTGCCTCCTGCGCAAGAAGGGCTTCGCAGAGGCCGCCGTGGCCGACCCCACGCGCTACGTTTGAGAGCACGGTGGCCTGGAGAGCGGCAACCGGTGGACTGGTTCCTGTTCTCTAGGCTTCGGGCGGCTTGCGACCGCGCCCGCCGCGACGACGACGGCGCTGGCGGTTCGGGCCATCTGCATCGGACGGCGGGGCGGAGGCGCCCTCTGCAGGCGCCAGCGTCGGGCCCATGAGCTGGCGCCACTGCTGCAGCTCGTCGCTCACGGCTTGATCGGTCTCGCCGTGGACGAGCTCGTAGAGCATGAGCGCGTCGCCGAAGAACTCGCGGCGGGCGAGGGCGGCCGCGCGGCCCTTGCGCTTGCGCGTCGGGCCGATGCGGCGCTCGACGACGAGGATCTGGCGGAGGCGCTCGAGGTCGCGGCGCGAGACCTTCAACGAGTCGAGGATGGGCTGAGTGACCTCGTCGACAATGGAGGCGCCATTGGCGCTCTCCTGCCCGTAGAGGACGTCGGCGACGAACGGCGCGGTCAGGAGGCCGAGCAGCAGCGAGTTGGACGGGACGTAGCCTTCCTGCACGTGCGCATCGAGTCGCTCGAGCGCACCGAACAGCCGCGCGGTGCCCTCGTGGTCGCCCTCGCGACCGAGGAGCGCAGCGAGGTCGGGCGAGAGGACGCCGAGGACGCCGGTGACATCGAGCAGCTCGAGCGAGCGACGCGCGGCACCACCACGCAGGAGGCGGTAGATCTCCTCGAGAACACGGGGCGCGGCGCACTTTGCGATCTCCCCCCGGTGCGTGAGGATCGCGGCGTACGCGTCGGGCTCGATGTCGAAGCCGATGCGGGCCGCGAACTTGAGCGCCCGCAGGATCCGGATCGGATCCTCGCGGAAGCGGATGTTCGCGTCGCCGATGGTGCGGATGACGCGCTTGTCGAGATCCTCGAGGCCGCCCACCCAGTCGATGACCTTGTCAGCCTCCACGTCGTAGAAGAGCCCGTTGACGGTGAAGTCGCGACGGCGGGCGTCTTCCTCTGCGGTGCCGAAGACATTGTCGTGGCGGATGAGCAGGTTCTGGTCCTCCTCTTCGCCGCCTTCTTCGCCGTCGGTGTCGACGAGCTCGACCTTCGGGTTGCTGCGAAACGTCGAGGTCTCGATGATCTTCTGGCCGAAGAAGAGATGAGCGAGGCGGAAGCGGCGCCCGATGATGCGGCAGTTGCGGAACTGCTGCTTTATCTCGGTGGGCGTCGCGGACGTGCAGACGTCGAAGTCCTTGGGCCGGCGCCCGATCAGCAGGTCGCGCACACAACCGCCGACCAGGTACGCCTGGAAGCCGGCGCGCGCGAGGCGCAGCACGATCTTCTGTGCATCGGGATCGATGCGATCGAGCGGCATGCCGCTCCGGCCTGGCGCGCTCTCGATGGGGGCTGACGCCGTGGGCTCGGCGGTGTTGGAAAGGTCGGTCGACAAGGCCCGACTCTCCTAACACGCCCACGCGGAAAGCGGCAATCGGCGGTCTCACGCAACTTTTCCACGACCGGAGCCGATGAACGCGCCGACCACTGAACTGGCGCACAGCTCCCGGGAGAGTTACCCTATGGCCAACGTGACAATCGACGCAAATTCGACAACATACGCCACCGTCCGGGAGCGGCTCGAGGCGAACGAGCGGGCGACCCTGTCCCCATTTGCCAAGCTCTCGGAGCACGCCTCGGGGCGAAAAGTGGCCGAGTCCTGCGACCTTCGTCCGCCGTTCCAGCACGACCGCGACAAGATTATCCACTCGAAGTCGTTCCGCCGCCTCGCGGGCAAGACCCAGGTCTTTCTCGCGCCCGAGGGCGACCACTACCGTACCCGGATGACGCACACGCTCGAGGTGTCCCAGTTCGCCCGTTCGGTCACGCGCTTCATGGGCCTGAACGAGACGCTGACCGAGGCCATCGTCATGGGGCACGACCTCGGGCACACCCCCTTTGGCCATGCGGGCGAGAAGGTGCTCGCGCACCTCCTGTCGAGCGGGTTCCACCACGTGAAGCAGAGCATCCGGGTCGTCGAGCAGCTCGAGCGAGACGGCGCTGGCCTCAACCTCACCGCCGAGGTGCGCGACGGCATCCTCAAGCACTCGAAGGGCAAGGGGCAGATCTTCAGCGACAACCCCAACCTCACTGCCATGACCCTCGAAGGGCAGATCGTCCGCATCGCCGACATCGCCGCGTACGTGAACCACGACTTCGACGACGCGCGCCGGGCAGGGCTCGTCACCGATGCACAGCTTCCCGAGGCCGTCGTCCGCGACCTCGGCCCCACGCACGGCGAGCGCCTCGACACGCTAATCCGCGCCATCGTCGAGGAGTCCAAACTCGACGACAAGCGCATGATCCGCATGGCCGACGCGCCGCTCAAGGCGCTCTACGTCCTGCGCGACTTCCTATACGAGAAGGTCTACGAGACGCCGAGCGTGCGCGACGAGTTCGCCAAGGCACAGCGGATGCTCGAGGAGCTCTTCGTGCACCACAACAAGCACGCCGACGAGTTCCGCGCGTCACTCTGGCCTGTGGGCACGCGCGAGGAGGAGGGCCTCGAACGCGCGGTCTCCGATTATCTCTGCGGGATGACGGACCGCTACGCAATCCGCAGCTACCGCGAGCTCAAGCTCCCCCGGGCCTTCGCACTCAGTTGAGCACCACCGACGGCGGGGTCGGCGCCGATCTCTCGTTCGACAATCGCCAGAAGCTCTACATCTACCTGGTGGGCGTCTTCCTGACGGCTCTGCTCATCGGCGACACCATCGGCTCCAAGCTGTTCCAGCTCGAGGTCCCTCTCGGGTTCACGACGCTGCACGCGACGCTCTCCGTGGGCGCCATCTGGTTCCCGTTGACGTTCCTGCTCACCGACACGGTGAACGAGTTCTACGGGACGTCCGGCGCGCGCACGATGACGTTCGTCGGCTTCTGGACCGCGCTGGTTGCGTTCGTGATCATCTTCGCCGCGCGCAAGATCCCCACAGCGCCGTTCTCGCCGGTGTCGCAGGACGCGTTCGACAACGTGCTCGGCAACGCAAACCGTATCTTCGTCGCCTCGCTCGTGGCCTACATCGTCGGTCAGCTCACCGACATCGCGATCTTCCAGTTCGCGAAGTCACGCACGGGTGGCCGCTACATATGGCTGCGCTCCACCGGCTCCACGCTCGTCTCGCAGCTCATCGACACGGTCG
>JAYTLP010000490.1:0-18669 GCA_043729375.1 Myxococcales bacterium | reverse complement strand
CCCACCATCTCGGTCGAGGAGCTGCGTCCCGGCATGGAGGGCTACGGCCTGACCGTGTTCGAGGGAACCGAGCCCGAGCGCTTCCCTGTTCGCCTCGTCGCGGTGCTCCACAACTTCCTGCCGAAGGAAGACGTCATCCTCGTCAAGTCGGACGACCCTCGGCTCGTCCACAGCGGCATCGCGCAGGGGATGTCGGGCTCGCCGGTGTACTTCGACGGGCGGCTCGCGGGTGCGCTCTCGTACGGCTGGGGGTTCGCCAAGGATCCCATCGCAGGCGTCACGCCGATCGCCAACATGGTGCGAGAGCTCGATAGGCCACTGCGGGGCAACGACGCGTCCCCACTCCACGCGTCCGTCATTCCGGCGGGTCCGGCTGGCCTGCAGCCCTCCGCGCTGCCGCTCACCGTCTCCGGGCTGTCGAGCCAGGCCGTTGCCGAGCTCGGCGACGCGCTGGCGCCGTTTCACATCGTCCCGCAGCAAGGCGGCGGCACGCGCGGGCCGCGACGCGGCAAGGGCGGCACCGCGCGGTTCGAGCCGGGCGGGACCATCGCCGTCGAGCTCATCCGCGGCGACGTGAGCGCCGTTGCCACGGGCACGGTCACGGCCGTCGCAGGCGATCGGGTCCTCGCGTTCGGCCACCCCATGTTCAACGCGGGCGAGGTCGCACTGCCCATCGCGACGGGTGCGGTCCACGCGTTCATGTCGTCGCTCAACACGTCGTTCAAGATCTCGTCCCCGGTGGACGAGGCCGGCGTGCTGCTGCAGGACCGCCAGGCGGGCATCGTCGGCGACATGTCGCGCCGCGTGCCGATGGTGCCCATCGTCCTCACGCTCAAGGTGCCCGGGCGTCCGCCGGAGCGCTTCGACGTCGAGGTCGCACGCCACCGCTTCCTCACGGGCACGCTGGCGACGTCTGTCGTCGCGTCGGCGGCGACGTCGGCCGCCGCCGATGCCACCGACGCGACAATCACGATGAAGACGCACGTGGACGTCCGCAACCAGCCCTCGCTCGACGTCACCGATCAGCTCTACGCTCCCGATGGTGTCACCTCCCGCTCGCTCGGCTCCGCGCGCGGCCTGCACGCGCTCAACGACATCCTGTTCAACACGTTCTCCCCGGCGCTCGTCGATCGTGTCGCCATCCACATCGACGTCGCCTACCGGGCCGACGTCGCGGAGATCGTGGAGCTATCGCTCGGCGCCGAGACGGTGGAGCCGGGCTCGCGTCCGAGCCTGCGCGTCACGCTGCGGCCCTACGGCAAGCCCGACGAGACCATGTTCGTGCCATTCGACGTGCCGATGTCGCTCGCCGGACAGACCGTGAAGCTCACGGTGCAGGCAGGCGGCGCGGCGCACCCGGACACCGCGCCGCCCGAGTCGCTGCGCGAGCTCATCGGCAACCTCGGGCGGGTGTACCCGGCGCAGTCACTGGTCGTCGGCGTCGAGCTCCCCGACGAAGGCGTCACGCTGCACGGCCGCCTCGTGCCGGAGCTGCCGGGCTCCGTGCTCGACAGCTTGCGCCCCTCCACCGCGTCGCGACGCTCGGACTCGCTGCACCGCGTCGACCGCACCGTCGTCCCCACCTCCTACGTCACCGTCGGCAAGCAGGAGCTCACCTTGCGCGTCCACGAGCGTCGCTAGCCGGAGCGCTTTCGTGAAACGAGCCCTCATCGCTGCCCTGCTCACTCTCTGCGTACCCGCGCTCGCGGGGCCGACGCGCGTCTTCCGCATCACGAGCTACAAGGAGCTGGACGAGGGCGAGGCGAGGGGCACACAGATCGACTCGCTCGGCGAGGTACGCACCGGCGTCGACAGCAAGCGCATGGACCTCGGCGAGCTCCTCGCCTACTCCGCGGCGCGCGTCGACGGCACGCTCTACGTCGGTACGGGAGATCTCGGCGAGGTGTGGGCCGCCCGCGGACAGGACAGGCCGCGCAAGGTGGCGAAGCTCGATGGTGTCCTCGTCGCGGCGATGGTGCCCGCGAAGAATGGGCGGCTCTTCGCATCGACGCTGCCGAGCGGCAAGGTATTCCTCCTCGACAAGCTCTCGGACAAGAACCCCCGCGTGCGCGAGATCGCGAAGCTCGATGCGGACCACGTGTGGGCGCTGTCGTGGGACGAGGAGCGGCACACGCTCTACGCCGCGACGGGGCCAGCGGGCAAGCTCTTCGCGCTCGACGTCGACGTCGACAAGGGAAGCGCGAAGCCGCGGCTGCTGTGGTCGAGCGGCGAGAAGCAGCTCCTGTCGATGGTGCGTGGCGAAGACGGCTCTCTGCTCGTCGGCAGCGCGGACTCCGCCATCCTCTACCGGGTCACGCCGCACGCAGGCGGCGCAGATGTGCGCGTCGTGCACGACTTCGAAGGCGACGAGATCCGCGCGCTGTGGCGCGAGAAGGGGACCACGTACGTCGCGGTCAACGACTTCAAGGGTGCCGGCCTGCCGATGCTGACGGCCCTGCAGTCGAAGTCGACCCGCACGCCCGCCATCGCGGCGGCAGGCCCGATGCCCTCGGCGCTCGGCACGACGCTATCGCTGCCGGCATCGCGCGAGCGGAAGGGCAAGGGCGCCGTCTTCCGCATCGACGACGACGGCCGCGTGGACGAGCTGCACTCGCTGCCGGACGGCTACTTCACTGCGCTCGCGAAGGACACCGACGGCACGCTGTGGGCCGCGTCGGGCTCGAACGGCCGCGTGTACCAGATCCGTGCCGACCACACCGTTGCCACCGTGCTCGATCTACCGGAGCGCCAGGTGCTGTTCCTCGAGCTGGGCGCGGATGCTGTGCTCGGTACCGGTGACGCGGCCGCGCTCTATCACCTCGGCGGCACCCCAAAGGAAGCGCTCTACCTCTCGAAGGTGCTCGATGCGCAGTTCGCGGCGCGCTGGGGCCGGGTCTCTGCGCTCGGCACCAGCCTCGAGCTCTCGACGCGCTCGGGGAACACGCAGAAGCCGGACGCCACGTGGACCAGCTGGCAAGGACTGGACAAGCCGGTGACACGCGACGACGAGACCAGCGGACGCGTTCAGAGCGTTGCCGGCCGCTTCCTGCAGATCCGCGCCCGGCTGTCCGGCAAGAGCGTGCTGCGCGAGCTCGCTGCGTACTACTTGCCGCAGAACCAGCGCCCGCGCATCACGGAGGTCACGGCGGGGGAGGAGGCGAAGAGCTCCCGCAAGAAGCTCGTCACCCTCGATCCACAGACCTCGGCGCACGCGCATACGTCCATCGTCGCGCTCCGCTGGAAGGTCGAGAACCCCGACGACGACGAGCTCGTCTATCGCACGTACTTTCGCGAGAAGAACGATCCGAACTGGCGGCAGCTCGGTGGAGACAGGCCGTTGACGAAGCCCGAGTACGAGTGGAGCACCGACGGGCTTCCCGACGGCACCTACTTCGTTCGCGTCGTGGCGTCCGACGAGCGCGCGAACTCGCGCGAGCAGACGCTCGACAGCGCGCTCACGTCGTCGCCGATCCTGGTCGACAACCGCAAGCCCGAGATCGTCGGGCTCGAGGTCGTCTATCCAAAGGGCCAGGCCGCGCAGGCGAGCGGCCGCGCGAAGGACCTCGCCTCGCCCATCACCGAGCTCGCATATGCGCTGGACGGTGGGGAGTGGCAGGTGCTCGGCGCAAAGGACGGCGTGCTCGACGATCTCGAGGAGTCCTTCTCCCTCAAGCTGCCGACGAACCTCCTGCCCGGCAATCACACGCTCGCGATCCGCGCCGCCGACTCGACCGACAACGTCGGCGCGGCGCAGATCGTGTTCAAGTCCCGGTAGCCCGGCTAGAAGCCGGCGGTCTTGAGCGCTGCGAAGATCATCCGCGACGCGCGCGATCGGTTGAGCGTGTAGAAGTGGATGCCCGGAGCGCCCATGCGCAGCAGCTCGGCGCACTGCAGCGTGGCGTGCGCGACACCGAGCTGCAGGATGGCCTCGGGATCGTCCTTGCGGCGCTCGAGCTCGAGGCGCAGGCGCGTGGGGATCGTGGCGCCGCACATGCGCGTGAAGCGGTCGATCTGTTCGAAGTTCGTGATGGGCATGATGCCGGGGACGATCGCCGCGTGGATGCCGAGCGCCCGCGCGCGCTCGACGAAGTGGAAGTAGAAGGCGTTGTCGAAGAAGAGCTGCGTGACCAGAAAGTCCGTGCCGGCGGCGACCTTCTTGCGCAGGTTCCGCATATCGACCTCACGCGTGTCCGACTCGAGGTGACCCTCCGGGTAGCACGCGCCACCGATGCACAGCTCGGGGTGGCGCTGACGGATGAGGGCGGTCAGCTCGGACCCGTAGGCGAGCGCATCATCGACGGGAGGCAGGCCGCCTTGCGGCACGTCCCCGCGCAGCGCGAGCAGGTTCTGGATGCCGGCCTTCGCGAAGCGATCGACGAGCGACTCGAGCTCCTTGCGAGAGTGGCCCACGCACGTGAGATGCGCCATGGCCTCGATGCCGGTCTCCTGCTTGATGGCCGTGACGAGCTCGAACGTGCGCTGCCGCGTGGAGCCGCCCGCGCCGTAGGTGACCGAGACGAAGCCCGGGTCGAGCGGCTGAAGCTCGCGCAGCGTCTCGAAGAGCTGCGCGGTACCCGCATCGCTCTTCGGTGGGAAGAACTCGAACGAGAAGCACGGGCTCTCGCTCTTCAAACGATCGGAGATCTTCACGGCGCTCGACTTTAGCATCTACACTCGAGGCATGGCGGTCTTCAGGCAAGACGAGGGCACGACGGGCACGCGCATCCTCCAGATCGAGGTGGGGATGGGGCAGAACTTCAACGTCATCTTCGGGGACGAGGACGGTCACGCGGCCATCGTCGATCCGGCCTACGAAGTAGATCGGCTGCTCCGCGAAGCCGTTGCCCACGACCTGAAGATCGAGGCCGTGCTCGTCACGCACACACACCATGATCACATCGACGGGCTGTGGGACGTCGTGCGGCTCACGGGCGCCCGCGTGTACGTCGGTCGCGGCGAGCTCGACGTCGTTCGCAAGGCGGTGGACAAGGCATCGCGCTCGCTCGACCTGCGTCCTCTCGACGGCGGCGAGACGTTCTCCATCGGCAGCGTGCAGGTGACGGCGCTCGCCACGCCGGGCCACACCCGCGCGGGTATCTCGTACGCGTTCGACGGCTGCATCTGCACCGGCGATACGATGTTCGTCGGCGGCTGCGGGCGGACCGACTTCCCCGGCGGCGATCCGAAGCTGCTCTGGGCGAGCCTGCAGCGCCTCGCCGCGCTGCAGCCCTCGACGCGCGTCTACCCGGGCCATGATTACGGTGCGACCCCGACCTCGACGATTGGTGAGCAGATCGTGCTCAACCCGTACCTGCGCTGCGCCGACGAGGCTTCCTTCGTCGCGCTCCGCACCGGACCCAACCCGCCGAAGAACACCCGCGGCTCTCGCTAGCCTGCCGTGCGCGCTACCGCGCGAGCGGGTGGGTGACGCACGCTTCGAGCGGTGTGCCATCGGAGCGCCGAGCACACAGGCGGAACAGCTTCGGGAGCACGTCGACGACGATATAGTTGTGCTCGTTGAACAGCGCTCTCACGCGAGGCGGGCACGGCTTCTTTCCCGGCAACCCGCAGCGCTGTGAGCGGAGCTCCGCGCCGCCCCCTCCGGATACCACGTAGTCGAGCGCGCCCACGCGGCCGCGCTCGTAATGGTGGTCGTGGCCACTCACGTAGAGCGTTGCTCCGGCCCGCTCGAGGACCGGCGCGTACTGCGTCTTCGCGATCTCGTTGTCGCCGTGCAGACCGGACGAGTACGCGCCCTCGTGCGCGTAGGCGATGATCGCGCGCGCGTGCTTTGCCGCTTCGAGATCGCGCCTGAGCCATGCGAGCTGCTCCGGTGCTCCATACTGGTTCGAATCGAGCGTGACGAAGTGCACCCCTGCAACGTCGAACGAACGCCACGACGACCCGGTCACGCCGAACAGGGTGCGGAAGCGCGCCTGGCCTTTGCCGCCACGCGCGTACTCGTGATTGCCCGGCGCAGGATACACCGGCACCGACTGCACGAGCGGCGCGGCCACCTCGAAGTACCGATCCCAGTCTCCCTCATCGGAGCCCATGTCGACGAGGTCGCCGGTCATGATCGCGAGGTCCGGGTCCTCGTGCAGGATGCTGCGCGCCAGCTCCGCGTGGGTGTCGTGCCCCGAACGGACGTCACCGTAGATGACGAAGCGCAGCGGCCGCCCCGCGAGCGGCTGGGTGTGGAACGCGATGGGTGCGCTTGCATCCTCGTCGCCGAGCTGCACGCGGTACTGGTAGCTCGTCGAAGGTCGGAGCCCCGTCAGGGCAAGCGTGTGCCGCGTCGACGCAGCATCGTGCACCACGCGGTCCTGCTCGTAACGGACGCTCGCGGCCGTGGGCGCATCGGTCTCGAACGCTACGCGCGCCGAGGTCGTCCCCACGTCGAGGAGGTAAGGCCCGTGGGTGATGCGCGGCGCATCACTGGCCTCGAGGGTCGCGTCGAACGACGGCTCGCGCCCGGCGGTCCGGGGGTGCGCTTCGACGGCAAGCACGTGCTCGCCCGGTCCGAGCGTCGTGCCGACGAGCGGGATGCGCTCCCACTCGGGCCCATGCAGATCCGTGGCGAGCGACTCGACGTCACCCGCCACGCGTCGACGCGCCACCTCCGTACCGTCGAGGTATGCGACGAAGCCGTGCTGATAGCGCGCGCGCAGCGTGAGGAGCCCGCGCGGCGTCGCCGTGCTCGTCGCGAAGCGCCAGCGCAGGAGCTGCGTGCGTGCGCACCCTGCGCCGCCGTCGGGCGCGACGACGCGATCTACAAAGGGCCGCTCGTCGTCGCCGAGGCGAGTCCACTCCGCTGGCGTAGCCCCGCAGGCGAGCTTGGGCGCGCTGGTCGGTGCGACGAGCTGCGCCTCGCGAGCGTCCGCCCGCGACCCCGGGCAGAGCAACGCGCAGACGAGCAGCGCTACTTCTTGGGCGCGACCCAGTGCAGATCCGGCGGCCCGAAGTGACGGACGACGACGAGACACTCGGCATCGCCGCACTTCAGCTCGTGCTTGTCCTTGCTGGTGACGACCGCGAAGCTACCCGGCCCGAGCAGGTGCTTCTGGCCGTTGCTCGTGATCGTGAGCTGGCCGGACACCACCGTGTAGTTCGTGATGTGGGTCTCCCAGCTCGTCGGCACGTGAAAGCCCGGTGGAAGCTTGAGCCAGCCGGCCATGCCGCTTTCAGCGGGCTCGGTGCCGATGAGCGCGCCCATCGCTCCCTTCGGCAGTGACGCGATCGGCTCCCACTTTGCCGTCGCTGGGTCGGAGAACAGGGTGCCGTCGATCTGCGGCGGCATCGGCGGCACCTTGATGGCGGGCTTCGGCGCGGCCTTCGGAGCGTCCGCGTGGGCGAGCTCGCACAGTGCCATCGAGAGCCCCATCATCGTTCCGAGTGTCGTTCTCATGTCGATCCTCACTTCCGCGCGCGGATTACGGCGCGTGCCTGGGTACGGTACTTCTGCGTCAGCGTCAGCGCAACGCGTGCGTGGCACACACTTGCCGAAGCGAACGGCCTCGATCCGGCGTCTCATGGCGAGATGGCCACCGTGGATCGCACCCGTACCACCGATCCCGCCCTGCGTGCAGTCGCGCTCAAGGCACGCCGCGAGCTCAAGATGGCCCGCTCCGTCCAGACCTACGTGTGCGGCTCCACCGAGCGCTTCTACCGCTGGATCGACGAGCACGCCGCGCGGCACATCCCCACGGGCCCCGACGTATGGATCTGTGGCGACTGCCACGTGGGAAACCTCGGTCCCGTCGGCCGCAGCGAAGGCAACGTCGTCATCGAGATGCGCGACCTCGACCAGACGGTCATTGGCAACCCGGCACTCGATCTCGTGCGCGTCGGTCTGTCGCTCGCGATGGATGCGCGCTCGTCGCCCCTGCCCGGCGTCACGACCGCGCACATGACCGAGGAGCTGGTCGCAGGCTACGAGGCGGCGTTCGAGGGACAGGTTCCGAGCGAGAAGATCGAGGAGCTTCCCGAGCCCATCCGGCACGTGATGGGCCAGGCGACACGCCGCACGTGGAAGCACCTCTTCGACGAGCGGGTCGGGGGTCGCGCCGAGCAGCTTCCGCTCGGGCCGCGGTCGAGCACCTCGTCACCACGGAGCCGGTGCGTCGGCTCGTGTCGCGCATCGACTCGCGCGACGACGACGCGAAGCTCGAGCTCCTCGACGCCGCGTACCGGGTGAAGGGCTGCAGCTCGCTCGGCCTTTGGCGCGTCGCGGTGCTCGTCGATGCCCACGGCAAGAAGAAGCGCTCGAGCCGCTGTCTGCTCGACGTGAAGCAGGCGGTTGAGACCTGGGCCCCCGCGGCGTTGCGCGCCCACCTGCCGCCTCACGACGGAGAGCGTGTGGTCACGGGCGCGCGGAAGCTGGCACCGGCGCTCGGTGAGCGCATGACCTCGGCGACCGTGCTCGATCGCAGCGTCTTCATCCGCGAGCTGCTCCCGCAGGATCTGAAGATGGCGCTCGACGACATGTCTGCCGAGGTCGGCAAGGTGACGGCCCGTTACCTCGGCCTGGTCGCGGGGCGCGCACACGCGCGGCAGCTCGACGAGCAGTCGCGCAAGGGCTGGCTCGCGGTGATGTCGGCGCGGCGCCTCGAGTCGATCGACGCGCCGTCGTGGCTCTGGACCAGCATCGTCGAGCTCGTCGCGGACCACGAGCGTGCGTACCTCGAGCACTGCCGCCGCTATGCGATGAACGCGACCTAGTCGCGGTCGTCGAGCGTCCAGTGCGGGTCATCGAGCGACTCGCCGTGCTTCAGGAGCTTCTGCTGCGGCCCGACCGGCGACTGCACGATGCCGGTCGTCGTGCCGCCGCGCATCGCGTAAAGCGCGTCGAGGTAGAGCAGGCCGAGCTGGTACTGGATGAAGCACCCGGGTCCGAGCTTGCCTGCGCGTGGGTGCGACTTCTCGATCGGAAAGTTGATGACGCCCCCGTCCTTCACGAACATGAGGTCCTTCGACTCATCCCCGCTGCGCTACACCCGGCGGATAGACCATCCGCTGCGTGGCCGCGAGGTCGAGATGCAGCGCATCGTCGGGCCTCGGGAGCCCATCCCGCTCCTCGCCGATGCGGGGCAGCTCGTTCGCAGACGCTGCGTCGAAGATCACCGCCCCCCTGCGGCAGCTCTCCGAGCTCGGCATGTCGAAGGCGGTGCGCGCCGACGAGCACGTGCGCCACCGATGGCGCCCGGATGAAGCCGTCGTACTTCGCGAGCGTGTGCTCGATCTCCAGCGAGACGGCGTACCCGGACATGGTGGACCCGTGCGCCCTCTTCCCCCACGAGCTCGCGCTCGCCGCCGTCATCCATGACGAGGAACTGCGGCTTGCCGACCTTGCCCGGCTCCGGAAACTTCGCGACCTCGACGGCGTTCTGCGCCGCGAGCTCGTATGCGTCCAGCTCCGCACCGTGCACCCCGTAGCCGCGGTCGACCATCGAAGCAGCGATGCGCGGGTCGAGCGAATGCGTCTTGCCCCACACGTCGGTCTTGCCGGCGGGGACGTGCTGGTCGAGGTACTCGAGGCGTCTCGACCACGACCCCCGGTCTCGCAGCGCCGCCTCCGACTCGTCGACGGCATGCGTGAACTCGTGCAGCACCATCCGCTCGGCCGGGTCGAGTCCGAACTTCTTGCGCATCTTGGCGACGTCCACGAAGCCGTCCTTGTCGGTCCAGGTCGCGACGGTCTCGATGACGGCCGCGGTCAGGTTGGAATACTCGTCGAAGGTGCTCGACGATGCCCGCTTCTGCCAGCTGCAGCGGACCGGGAGCGGGCCCCTGCGAACGGCCTTTGCGGCTGACTCGTCGCACGCGTTCGCCGCGCAGCAACGCGAGGCAATGGCGAGGGAAAAGGAGCGCACGGGCGCGCGGGGTGCAGCTCGCGTGCCGCCACCACCTACGGAAGAGCCCAGTGGCGTCGAACCCCTCGGGCTGATGGGGGGACTGATTACAGCTCCGGCCTCACAGCAGCTTGAGCCTGCGCCCCGGCCCGCGTTGCGGCGCCGCCTGCTCTGCCTCGCGGATCGCCGTCTCCACGAGCGCATGGTCGGGCGACAGCGAGCACGCCGGATCGGTTGCGGCCGCATCGCCTGCGAGCAGAAAGGCCTGGCAGCGGCAGCCGCCGAAGTCGATCGCACGCCGGTCGCACGTGCTGCACGGCGGCTTCATCCACGCTTCGCCCCGGTACGCGAGCAGCGCCGGGGAGTCGTTCCAGATGTCCGCGAGCGGCCGCTGTCCCACGCGCTCCCACGAAAGCGTCGTGATCGCAGACGCCGCCTGACACGGCAGCACGGCCCCATCCGGCGCGAGGACGAGATAGCGCTGCGCCCAGCCCGCCATGCATGCGCGCGGCCTCCCCGCGAGGTAGTCGGGCAGCACGAACGTGAGCTCGACGCCGTTCATCGTCGGGCGCAGCTCGTTCACCTGGGCGCGGGCGACGTCGACCTGCGCGCGCGTGGGGAGCAGCGCCTCGCGGTTCGCGAGCGCCGAGCCGAGGAACTGCGTGTTGGCGAGCTCGATGCGCTGGGACCCGAGCTCGCGTCCGAGCGCCACCAGCGCCGGCACCTCGTGGATGTTGCCGCGGTGGAGCACCACGTTCACCGTGAGGCGCATACCGAGCGCGGTGACCCAGCCCGCCACGGTGCGCTTGTGCGAGTAGCTCGCGACCCCCGCGAGCGTGTCGTTGTGCGCAGGGTCGGCGGACTGGAACGAGAGCTGGACGTGATCGAGCCCCGCGTCGCGCAGCCGTTCGAGGCGCGCGCGCACGAGCGGAACGCCACTCGTGATGAGGTTCACGTAGAGGTCCTGCGCGCGTCCGGCAGCGACGAGGATCTCGAGATCCTCGCGCAGTAACGGCTCGCCGCCCGTGAGGTGGAGCTGCAGCACGCCGATCGCCGCGGCCTCGGCGATTGCGGTCGTCCAGGCCGAGGTGGCCAGCGTCGCACGCGTGTAGGTCGTGGGGTTCGAGCAGTAAGCACAGCGCAGCGGGCACGCGTACGTGAGCTCCGCGACCAGCGTGTCGGGCGCGCTCACGTGCGGACCACGAGCTGCCTGCGCACGAGCTCCTCGAGGAAGGCGCGGGTGTCTGCCCTGCGGTCGGCATCGTCGCCGGCCACGAGCACGAGGAGCTCGTCCTCGGTAAGAGCGACTGTCATTGCCTCGATCACCGCCACGCCGGTCGAGTTGAGCACGAAGCCCCGCTCCGGACCGAGCAACACGTGCCGCTCGCGCACGCGGTCATGACGCAGGCGGATTCCGCTCGCGAGCTGGAGACGTGGAGACGGGGGGGCCGGATCCAAGCAGACGCATTGTAGCCGTGCGCGCCGGGCGCGCCTGGCATACGATTGGGAGGACAGGAGATCACCATGGCGTGGGAAGCACCGAAGATCCTCGAAGAGATCGACATGAACGCCGAGATCGGCGCGTACCAGAACGAGGACGAGCGCGATTCTCAGGATCCCATCGTCGAGAACTCCGCCGAGTAGTGCAGCTCCGGCTCCTCGGAGCTGCCGCGGGCGGCGGATTCCCACAGTGGAACTGCTCCTGCCCGCAGTGTGACGGCGTCCGTCGCGGCACTCTCGCCGCGATGCCGCGTTCGCAGGCCTCGCTCGCGGTGAGCGGCGACGGCGAACGCTGGCTCCTCCTCGGTGCATCGCCCGATGTCCGCGCGCAGCTCGAGCGTACGCCTGCGCTCTGGCCGACGCCGGATGGTCGCTCCCCCGTCCGCGGCGTCGCGCTCCACAACGGCGACATCGATGCGTGGGCGGGTCTGCTCACGCTGCGCGAGTGGGCGCCGATGGAGCTCTACGCCACGAGGCGTGTGCACACTGACCTCGTGGAGCACAATGCGGTGCTGCGCACGCTCGATCGCTTCGAAGGTCACACCCGCTGGCACGACCTCGAGCTCGGGCTGCCGCAGGCTTTCGACGGCGGGCTCACCATCGAGGCGGTCGCCTCGCCCGGCCAGGCACCGCTGCACTTCCGCTCGCAGCGCTCATCCGAGCAGCACGACAACGTGGCGCTGAAGGTGTGTCATGGCGCGACCTCGCTCGCATGGTGCCCGAGCGTCGGCGGCCCCACCGCCGCGCTGGAAGCGCTGTGCGACAGCGTCGATCACGTGTTCTTCGACGGCACCTTCTGGACCGACGACGAGCTCGTGCGGCAGGGCCGCGGCACCGGGCGCGCGCGCGACATGGGGCACTGGCCGCTGTCGGGCGACGACGGCAGCCTCGCGTGGCTCACGCAGCGCCGCGCGCGCAAGAAGACGCTGATCCACGTCAACAACACGAACCCGCTGCTCGTCGACGATGGCGTCGAGCGCGCGCACGCACGGGCGCTCGGCATCGACGTGGGCCTGGACGGCTGGTCCTCGTGACCCCGACAACGGGCGACCAGCAGGCGTTCCTCGACCGCCTCCGCCACGAAGGACAGTCGCGCTACCACGACGAGCACCCGTTCCACGTCGCGATGCACGAGGGCAGGCTCACACGCGCGCAGCTCCAGCGCTGGGTGCGAAACCGCTACTACTACCAGACCCGCATCCCGATCAAGGACGCGCTCATCGTCTCGAAGTCCGAGGACCCTGCGTTCCGTCGCATGTGGCTCCACCGCATCGTCGATCACGATGGCGCAGCCGGTGGCGAAGGGGGTCTCGCGCTGTGGCACGGCCTCGCGCGCGCGGTCGGGCTCGACGAGACCACGCTGCTGGACGGCGTGCTTCCCGGCGTGCGCTTTGCCTGCGATGGTTACGTGGAACTGGTGCGACGTGTGTCGCTCGTCGAGGCGGTCGCCTCGTCGCTGACGGAAGCTTTTGCGTCAGACCTGATGTCGAAGCGCATCGCGGCGTGGGAAGAACACTATCCGTTCGTCGATCCGGCGGGCCTCGCGTACTTCCGCGCGCGCGTGCCACGCGCGCGCGCCGACTCGGAGGAAGCGGTCGGCTTCGTGCTCGCGCATGCGACGACGGCCGCCTTGCAGGATGGCTGTGTCGCGGCGCTCGTGAAGAAGACGGAGGTGCTGTGGCACCTGCTCGACTGCGTCGCGGTTGCCCCTTCCGACGCGATGCAGTAACGATCGCGGTATGCCTCCCAAGACCGTCTGCCCCATCTCCCGTGAAGACTTTCTCGCGAAGGCCGAGCCACTCAGGATCGACCTCGGCGGCTTCCCGATGATCGCCGAGCCCCGCGAGTTCTCGACGGGCAGCTTCGGCTGGTACGTCAACGGCAAGGCCACCCAGATCATCGACGGCAAGACGCTCTCGGTGCAGGTCGGCATGAACCTCATCGTCGTCGGCAGCAAGGAGCAGAAGGGCGCTGCGGCAGCCGAGCCCGCGGCCGAGTGACGCCGGAGCTCTGGCAAACACCGATCGCGAAGCGATCGACGTTCGCGACCACGCCGTAGCCGCCCACGCGTGCGCGCACACGACGCCGTCGTGCTTCGGCGCGACTGCAGGTGCAGGTGCAGGTGCAGGTGCGGTCGCGCCGAGGTTGCCGAGCCTGCAGGGCCGCACGAGCAGCGCCTTCACCTCTTCTCAGGCGAGCTCGGCGATGACACGCAACGAGAGTCTGCCCATCGGAACCCTGCGCGTCACGCGAGCCCCAGACGGGTCCGAAGGCAGTGCCCGGTAGCATGGGCCGAGCGGCGAGGCCGCTCGGGGGGTGCTATGCGGCCTTCTTGGACTTCGCCCGCTTCTCGGCCGTGCGGTAGAGGTCGAGGAGCTTGCCGGGCGCGAAGGTCTTCAGCTTGGTGACGTAGTCGGCATCCTTGGCGCGGCCGAGCGACTGCGCGAGCGCCTCGGCGGCCTTCTCGACAGAGCCGAACTTCGACTTGATCTCGCCACCGACCTCGAGGAGGTGGAGCAGCTTCTTGTTCGAAGCGCCGAGGAGACGGCCCTTCAGGTCCTCGCCGCTCTCGCTCTTGTCGACCGAGATCTCACCGAGCATGCCGACGAGCTTGTCGACCAGCTTTTCCTTGGATTCGTGCTCGCCGGTGATACGGGCGAAAGGGGACTTCTTCGTGGACATGCGTTCTCCTGGGACCTTGATTTCGAGTCTGTCGATTACTTCGCGGGCGCGGGCGCCATCGGTGCGGGCGCGGGCGGCAGCGGCGGCGCAGCGCCGCCCGGCGGGAGCGCAGGCGGTGCGAGCGCAGGAGCGCCGAGGCTGGGAGCCATGGCCGGGTTGCCACCCATGCCGGGCGGGGGACCGCCCATGCCGCCGCCCATGCCGCCGCCCGTGCCACCACCGAGACCGCCGGCGAAGCTGCGCACGAGGCCCTGGATGCGCGCGACCATGTCGTCGACCTGCGGCTGCGTGTAGCCGAGGGCGATGTGGAAGGTCTGTCCCTTCGCGTCGGTCTTTATGCCGTCGAGCCACGAGGCGACGCCGAGCATCATCACCTGAGGCGTCTTCTTGAGGTTGGTGAGCTGCTCCTGCACCTGCGTGTTGAGCGCGGTCGCATCGGCGGGGCTGCCCGTCTCCATGTTGACGTCGACGGCGAGGCCGGACGCGAAGTCCATCATGCCGACGACGGACTTCATCGACGCGACCGGAGCCATCTTCGGATCGCTCTTGAACGAGTCGCGCGCGGACTGGGGAACAATGGCGGCGCCCCACACGGCCTCGGAGGTCTTGGCCGACTTCACGAGCGCGACGAGCTCGACGTTCTGCTTCGCGGAGGCGGGCTCCTTGCCGGCAACGATGTCGACGGTCTTCTTGACCCACGCATCGGAGCCCACGACGAGCGTCTTGCCGTCGAGAAGCGACGCCGTGACCTTGTCGCGTGCCGAGGTGTAGAGCTTCTTGCCGCCGTAATCGACGGTGGTGACGGTGTCGTTGCCCTTCGTCGCCATGTACGTGAAGCATTTCGACGTGCGGGCCTCGTCGACCGAGTCCTTGAGGCGGATGATGACGTCGAAGTCCTTCGAGCCCGCGCCGCTGCCCTGCAGCGCGACGAACATCGACTCGGGGCCGGCGTTGTTGTTGAGGTCGATGCAGTTGGCGGCGAACTCCTCGTAGTCCTTCTTTGCCCGGTCGTTGCCCATGCCCAGGTCGACGAGCTTTTTCCACATCGCGGTGCCGCGCATGCGAGAGAAGTTGAGGCCGACGACCATCTGAGTGTCGCCGGGGACGAGAGCGAGGTCTTCCTTGCTGGCCGAACCGCCCGTCTTGCAGGCAGAAAGGCTCAACCCGAGGCCGAGACCCAGAACCGACGCACCGATAGCGGAGAAGATGCTCAAACGAGACGCGGACATAGGACCCCCAAACGGAAAGAGCCGCCGTTATAGGTAGATCCCCGGGCCGAGTCAAGCACGGAGGCCCCGTCGCCGAGCGTGGTCATCGGCCCTTCCTTCACGGAGCGCGCGCTCTCCTTGCGCCAGCGGACCGGGTCGTGGCAAAGATCCCGACCCCGTGCCCTTCCGAGCGTTCCGACTCCGTGGTGAGAAGATCCTGGTGCGCGTCGACGCGCGGGGCGAGCCCGTGGCAAAGGACGGCCGCGTCGACGTCATCTACAAGGCGGGCGGCAAGATGTACCGCGCGGGGCTCGGCAACCTCACGCCGGATGCCAACGTCACGCTCATGAGCGACGAGGACGCCGCTCCAGGGGACGCCGCGCCGACCAAGACCGAAAAGGCAGCCGCGCCTGCCGGTAAGCAGGGCGCTCGCGGCCGGATCACCGACGGGCACGTGAGCGGTCACGGCTCCGCGCCCGCCGATGCGATCATCGCCTACACCGACGGCGCCTGCACCGGCAACCCGGGCCCCATGGGCGTCGGCGTCGTGCTGTGGGACCCGCTCACGAAGACCAGGCGCGAGCTCTCCGAGTACCTCGGCTCGGGCACGAACAACATCGCCGAGCTGGTCGCGATCCAGCGCGCACTCGAGCTCTCGCCGCCCGATCGCACCGTCATCGTCCACTCCGACTCGTCGTACTCGCTCGGGCTGCTCGGCCTCGGCTGGAAGGCCAAGGCGAACCAGGCGCTCGTCGCGGAGCTGCGCGAGGTCGCAAAGTCACGCCCCGGCATGCGCCTGGTGAAGGTCGCCGGCCACTCGGGCGTCCCCGAGAACGAGCGCGCCGACGAGCTCGCGCGCACCGCCATCATCCGTCGCGACACGCAAGACTCCGCCCAGCCGAAGTGAAGGCACCGCCGGCCGGGGTGGTGCTCCTCCTCACGACGCTGCTGTGGGGCTCGACGTTCGTCGTGACGAAGTCGCTGCTCGCGGTCGCACCTCCGCTCGGCTACCTCGCGCTGCGGTTCGGCATCGCCGCGCTGCTCTACCTCCCGCTCGTGCTGTGGCGCGGGCTTCGTCGCACGCCGCACCTCGGCAAGGACGGCCTCTTGCTCGGGGGCCTCAACGCCGTCGGCATCCTGCTCCAGGTGTGCGGCCAGCTCTACACGACGCCGGCCAAGAGCGCGTTCATCACATCCATGAACACACCGCTCACTGCGCTGTGCGGCCTTCTCCTCTACCGCATCGTTCCTACACGTGCACAGCGTGTCGCGATCGTGCTCGCCTCGGTGGGGCTGTGCTTGCTCACGTGGCCGCCGGCGGGGGCGCAGCTCAACCCCGGTGACCTGCTCACGATCGGCTGCGCGGCTACGTTCGCGATCTTCATCACCGAGGCTGCGCGACGGGCAGCGCGCCACGACGCGCTCACGCTGACGGTCATCCAGGTCACGGTGGCAGCGACGCTCTTCGTCGGCGCGGCGGTGCTCGCTCGCGCGCTGGGCTCCTTGCCGCCCGCGCAGCAGCCGCTCCTGGTGCGCCTCGAAGCGCAGCCGTTCCCGCACGGCCCCGTGGTGCTGTGGCAGATGGCGTACATGTCGATAGGCTGCGTGGTCGTCGTGATGGCCGTGCAGACGTGGGCACTGCAGCGCCTCTCGGCGGCGACGGCGGCTGTCATCTACTCGCTCGAGCCGGTGGTGGCGACGGCGCTCGCGCTCCTGGTGGACGGTGCCTCCGCAGCGCCCGGTCCGCGCGGGACGGCGGGCGCCTTCTTCGTGCTGTGCGGGATCTACGTGGCGGAGGGGCGCGACCTGCGCCGGCTGATGAGGAGGAGCAAGCCGGCGCCGAGCAGCCACGACGACGAAGCGGGCGCGGGGCCGCCCCACCCGGCGAACGAGCAGCCTTTGCCCGACGACTTCGGCGTGCAGTAGTGGTCGCCGCCCAGCGCGGTGCACGCAAACGACGACGGGCACGCGCTCGAGTTCGCCGGGTCGCAGACGTTGGTGCAGAAGCGCTTGCTGCCGTTCTGAGCGCACACGCCGCCGTTGTCACACTGAGCGGAGTCGGTGCAGGTGGCCCCGATGCCGCCGCCGGTCGCGCCGCCGTCGGGCGCGCCCCCGTCCGTGCTGGTGGCCGCGGCGCAGGTGCCGTCGCTCTGGCAGACCTCGTCCGCGGCGCACGCGGGGGTGCAGCCGCTCGACGGCGGGGGAACGCAGCTGCCGCCCTGACAGATCGTGGGTGACGTGCAGTCCGCGGACACGATGCAGCCGATGGGCGGCTGCGCGGCGCCGGCCGAGACCGTGAAGGTGGTCGTGGTCGTGGCCTTGTTGCCCTCGCTGTTGTAGGCGACGGCGGAGAGCGTATAGGTGCCGTCGCCGGGGGCCGGGATGCCGACCTGGTACGGCGCCGAGGCGAGCGTCTTGACGAGCGTCGACGCTTGGTAGATCTCGACCTTGGTGATGTGGCCCGTGGCGCCGCTCGGCTCCGACGCGCTGACCGCGAGCGTGAAGGTGCTGGGCACCGTATCGCCATCCTTCGGCGCGAGGAACTGCACGATGGGTTTGGGCCCGGTGGTGACGACCGGCGTGGGGCCGAGGTTGTCGAGGAGGCGCGCGTGCGAGTTCTGCGAGCTGCCCGTGCCGCACTTTGCACTTCCGTCACTGAGCATGCTGCTGCTGTCGATGAAGCCGACGACGTTCGTGCTCACCGTCGGATTCATGATGTCCTGCTCGTTGCTCACGTGCTCGAGCCCGAACGTGTGACCTGCCTCGTGGGCGACGGTCTGCGCGATGAGCAGAAGCGTGTCGGTCTGCTCCTGCTTGGTGCCGGGCGGCTGGAAGGACTCGAGCGTGACGGCGAAGTCGAAGCCCACGTTGACCTGGCTCGAGTTGAAGCAGTCGAGGGTCGCGATGCCGACGGTGCCGCTGCCGACGCTCGAGAGGAACCTCGTTATCTGGTCGCCGACCATGAGCTCCGTGTAACGGCCCGACGAGGGGCGCGTGCTGACGACGTAGGCGTTGAAATCCGCGTACCAGCTCTGCACGAGGCCCATCATGTAGGCGATGGCGGTGGCTTTCGTGTAGCTGGGGTACGGGCTCACATCGAAGGCCGCGAACGCCTTCGACTGGCCGATGCTGTACGTTTTGGGAATCCAGCTCGAGTTGTCAGTCGAGTTCTCGGAGCCGTTGTTGTCGACGCGGAGGATGTTCGCTCCGTCGAAGTTGACGAAGAGCACCTGCTCGCCGTTCGGCCCGTCGCCGATGGTGACGGCCTGCTCGCGCTTGCCGAGACCCGTGCTTGCCGGGATGAAGTAGTCGTTCTGCAGGGACGGACCGGTCGCTACCGTGGGCGGCGGCGCGCAGCCCGCGGCGAGCACGGCGACGAGAGCGGACAGGCAGGGCGCGGAGAAGCGACACATCGGGTGGAACCTCCG
>JAYTLP010000489.1:0-7392 GCA_043729375.1 Myxococcales bacterium | reverse complement strand
CCCCGAGCACCGTGGTGCGTGGGACTAGGTAAAGGATGGCAATGGTGAGCTCCACGAACCCCACCCACCGGGCCGTGCCTGCGGGAAAACCGAGCTGGTGAACCCAGCCATCGAGAAACTTGGCGGGCTGCATGATCTTCATCGACGCGCTGAAAACGAGCAGGGCTGCGACGAGGAGCGACAGCCCCCAGCCGATGTTGCGCGGGAGCTTGGATGGCATGGACATGGTCTGACTCCTTGGGCGATGGCGTCTCGTAAGTCGCATCTCGCCGCAAGTCCATGCGCGCGCGCGATGCGCTCGGCTGAGGCGTCCTGGTCGAGCGTGACGCGCGCGATCGCCGGCCCTGCCGCAGGTGAGCGGAACCTGGCGGCGCGATGTGGTGCGAGCGATGCAGACGATCGGCACCTCACCAAGGAGCCAGCCATGAGCAATGCCGACAACAACGAGCAGGACGCAAAGACCCCGTCGCCGGGTGACGCCGACTACTCCAACTACGGGTCCCGGTTCGCGCGCGACGAGGAGGGTCGAAGGGTCGACGGTGATCGTCGAGACCTCGGGACCCCCACAAAGGCGCCGAAGGGCACGCCCGCGGTGAAGAAGCCCGACGCGTCTAGTCGCTGAAGCGGAGTGTACCGTCCTCGATCTCGCCCAGCTTCATGCCGAGCAGATCGAGGACGTAGTTCTGCCGCAGCGTCCACGGCGCGTCGGACCCCTGTTTCGGAAATCGATCCACGCTGCGGCGCACGTAACCCGACGTGAGGTCGAGGATGGGCTTAGGCGTCATCGAGCGTGCGTCCAGCTCGGGCACGCAGCGCGTACGCCCGTGTGACTGCATGTACGCGAGCACGGACGCCACGAAGCCCGAGGAGAGGTCGGCCCGCAGCGTCCACGACGCGTTCGTGTAGCCAACGCAGAAGGCGAGGTTCGGCACGTTGCCGAGCATCACGCCCTTGTATGTGTACGTGCTGGGCAGGTCGACCGCCGCACCGTCGACGGCCAGCTCGACGCCGCCGAGCGCGAGCAGCTCGAGGCCGGTGGCGGTGACGAGGATATCTGCCGGAAGGAGCGCCCCGGACTCGAGCACGATGCCATCGGGGACGAGGGTGCGGACACGGTCGGTCACCACGGAGGCGCGCCCCGACGAGATGGCGCGGAACAGATCGCCGTCCGGCACGAAGCAGACGCGCTGGTCCCACGGGTCGTAGCGCGGCGAGAAGTGAGTGTCGACGTCGTAGCCGCCGGGCAGTGCGCTCACCACGCCGGCGCGGATCAGCCGCTTCGCGATCGCCGGCGCGCGACGACTCAGCTGATAGAAGAGCTGTGCGACCAGCACGTTCTTCGCGCGCACGAGCTTGTGGGCGAACGACGCGGGGAAGAGCGCGCGGACCCGGTCGGCGACCGCGTCCCGGGCAGGCAACGCCATCACGTAGGTCGGCGAGCGCTGGAGCATCGTCACGTGCGCCGCCTGCGCAGCGAGTGCGGGTACGAGCGTCACCGCGGTCGCGCCGCTTCCGAGAACGACGACGCGCTTGCCGGTCACGTCGAGATCGTCGGGCCAGTGCTGTGGATGGATCACGCGGCCCGAGAACGCGTCGCGGCCGGGGAGCTCCGGCGTGTGTCCTCTCTCGTAATCGTAGTAGCCGCTGCACAGGTAGAGGAAGCTGCACGACAGGCGCGTCGTCTCACCGCGCACCTGCACGTCGAGTGTCCACCGGGCGTACGTCGTCGACCACGCGGCGCGGAGCACGCGATGCTCGTAACGGATGTGCTGGTCGATGCCGTGCTCGCGAGCCGTGTCTCGCACGTACGAGAGGATCGACGCACCGTCGGCAATGGCCTTCTCCCCCGTCCACGGGCGAAACGCATAGCCGAGCGTGAACATGTCCGAGTCGGAGCGCAGCCCCGGATAGCGGAAGAGATCCCAGGTTCCGCCGCTCGTCTTGCGACCCTCGAGGATCGCGTAGCGCTTGTCCGGACAGCGCGAGCCGATGTGATACGCCGCACCGATCCCGGAGAGCCCCGCACCCACGATGATGACGTCCAGGTGCTCCATCCGACTGCAGGATTTCACGATCTGTCCCCACACGCACGCACCATCGGTAGGACTCCGACCTACCTTGTTGCCGCCGGACGCCGCCGCGAGTAGGGTCCGACACATGTATCGGAATCGCCTGTTTGGATTTTCTACACTCGTGCTTGCCCTCGGCCTGCTCGGGTCAGGGTGTCACCACAAGGGCACGGGCGGTCCGGACGGCGGCGTCCCTGCGGACTTCTCCATCACACCGCCCGACTTCTCCGTCGTCGTCGACTTCGCGATGCAGCCGGCCGATCTCGGCCCCGCATGCACCCCGACGACCTGCACCGCGCTCGGCGTGACGTGCGGTCCCGTCGCCGACGGCTGCGGCGGGCTGCTCGACTGCGGCTCGACCTGCCCGGTCAACACGTCGTGCGGCGGCGGCGGCACCCCGAGCGTCTGCGGCACCTCGTGCGTTCCCCTGACGTGCGCCTCGCTCGGTTTCAACTGCGGCAGCAACGGCGATGGCTGTGGTGGCACGCTCACCTGCGGTACCTGCGCCAACGGCGACACGTGTGGCGGTGGTGGTTCACCCAGCATCTGCGGCAACACCTCCGTGTGCACCCCGACCACCTGCGCAGCTCTCGGATACAACTGTGGCACCGCCGGAGACGGCTGCGGCGGCACGCTCGGCTGCGGCACCTGCATGGGCACCAACGTATGCGGCGGTGGCGGCACGCCCAGCGTCTGCGGTCACGCCGCGTGCGCCCCGAAGACCTGCACCTCGTACGGCCCTGCGACGTGCGGCCCCATCGGCGACGGGTGCGGCGGCATCATCCAGTGCGGTGGCTGCTCGGAGCCGAAGACGTGCGGCGGCTCCGTCCCGGGCCAGTGCAGCATCCCGACGAACTGCACCAATCTGTGCCTCCAGCAGCAGGCGTGCACGCCGTCCACGGTCACCACGACGGTGAGCGGCACGGTCTACGCGCCGAACGGCGTCGATCCGCTGCCCAACGTCCTCGTCTTCGTACCCAACGCTCCGACCGCACCATTCGCGCCCGGCGTGGCGTGCGAGCAGTGCACCGACGGCGTGAGCGGCTCGCCCCTCGTCAGCGCCGCCACCGACACGGCCGGCCACTTCACCATCAAGGACGTGCCCGTCGGCAACAACATCCCGCTCGTCATGCAGACGGGGCGGTGGCGCCGCCAGATCTCCATCTCCACCGTCACGGCGTGTCAAGACAACCCGATCACCGACAAGACCCAGACACGCCTCCCGAGGAACAAGACAGAGGGTGACATCCCGCAGATGGCGTTCGTCACGGGCCGGGTCGATGCGCTCGAGTGCGTCATGCGCCGCATCGGCATCGACGACAGCGAGTTCACCGGCAACGCGGGCACCGGGCGCGTCCACCTGTACAAGGGCGATGGCATGACCGCCACGTTCAACCGAGGCCTCGGGGGTGCCATCGCCTCGACGGGCGGCGCTGCAAACGAGGACGACCTCATGAACTCGGCCACGACGCTCGCGAGCTACGACCTCGTCCTCTTCCCGTGCAAGGGTGACGAGTACCTCCGCCCCGTCGGCCAGCAGTCGAACCTCATCAACTACGCCAACGCCGGCGGCCGCATCTTCACGACGCACTTCAGTTACACGTGGCTCTTCAACGACGCGCCGTTCTCGTCCACCGCCAACTGGGCCGTCGAGCAGAGCCCGCGTCCCGCCGACCAGACGGGCTACATCAACACCACGTTCCCGAAGGGCCTCGCGCTCGCGCAGTGGATGCAGAACGTCGGCGCCTCCACCACTCTCGGCCAGATCCTCATCCAGGTGCTGCGCATCGACTTCAACAGCGTCGTCGCACCGTCGCAGTCCTGGCTCACCATCAAGGACCCCAGCTACCTCGACCACACGATGTACTACACGTTCAACACGCCCATCGGGGCCACGTCCGCCAACCAGTGCGGCCGCGTCGTGTTCGACGACTTCCACGTCGAGAACGTCTCCAGCAACGCGACGTACATGGCGACGTTCCCGGCCGAGTGCCCGGCCGGCGCCATGACGCCGCAGGAGAAGCTGCTCGAGTACCTCATCTTCGACCTCGGCTCTTGCGTCACGCCCGACATCCCCGTCTGCACGAAGACCACCTGCACAGCGCAGAACATCGGCTGCGGTCCCGCCGGTGATGGTTGCGGCGGGCAGCTCGACTGTGGCCAGTGCGACGCCCCGAAGAGCTGCGGCGGCGGTGGCACGCCGAGCCAGTGCGGGCAGGCGTCCTGCACGCAGACCACCTGCACCTCGCAGGGAATCCACTGCGGCCCCGCCGGCGACGGCTGCGGTGGCTCGCTCGCGTGCGGCCCCTGCCCGGCCGGACAGACCTGCGGCGGCGGCGGCATGCCGGGCGTCTGCGGCACCAAGCCGTGCACGCCGATCACGTGCGTGGCACAGGGCTTCAACTGCGGTCCCGCGGGGGACGGCTGCGGCGGATCGCTCGACTGCGGGATGTGCACGCCACCCAAGACCTGCGGCGGCGCCGGTACCCCGGGCGTCTGCGGTCAGCTTTGCATCCCGAAGACCTGCAAGGACCTCGGCTTCAACTGCGGCCCCGCGGGCGATGGCTGCGGCGGCCAGATCGACTGCGGAAACTGCAACGCACCCGCGACCTGCGGTGGTGGCGGCATGGGCAACGTCTGCGGCGGCGGCGTCGTGCAGTAACGGTACGCGCTGCGTTGCTAGCCCGCGCGCACGGCGAACTCGCGCGCCGTGAGCAGCGGGTCACCCGCCAGCTGGCCCAGGTCCACGAGAAACGACCAGCCCTTGCCGAGGCGGCCGTCGAACGACGTGAGCCACCAGACGTCGAGCGTCCACTGCGCGAGGCCCGACTCGCAGGGCGGTGTCCACGCGACGGCCTCGAGCTCGATGAGCCCCGGAGTCTCGCGGGGCGCGCGCTCGTGCACCTCGCGAAACTTGCCGGAGGCGCGCACCAGCTGCACGGCCTTCGCTGCGTCTTCCTCGGCGATCTCGCGCCGCCACGGCGACACGAGGCGGATGGTATCGAGCTTCATCTCGGGCGTGAGCTCGGCGTCGTAGCTCTCGTCCGAGGGAAGACCGCCGAAGTCGGGCACGTCGAACTCGGGAAAAAGATCTCGACCTGCGACCTCTTCCTCGCGCCGCTCGAACGCGCTGCGCAGACGGTCCCATGCCTCGGGGCTGTAACAGACGTGGATGTGCAGCGAGAACGTCTTGGTGGGGAGGCGATGGTCCCAGTCGAGCAGGGCCATCGACGCGTACATCGACTGTCCGCGGAAAGGGACGAGCCGCTTGCGCGCTGCCTCGAACAGATCGCGCGCCTGCTGCTCGGTATGACCTTGCTGCAGCACGCGGGGGTGCAAGTGGAGCTCGTCCATACGGGGAGGCAGGTAACCACGTCGTCGACGGTGGGGCAAGCTACCGTGGAGGTCACCGTGCGCTTCGCTCCTGCGACGTGAAATCTTCGGGGCGGGCGCCGGACCCCGAATTGCCTGCGTCCCTAGTCCTTGACGCGCTTGGTCTTGGCGCCGAGCTTCGCGAGCTTGCGCTCGAGGCGCTCGTAGCCCCGGTCGAGGTGGTAGACGCGGTGAACCTCGGTCTGCCCGTCGGCGACGAGGCCGGCCAGGACCAGCGACGCGGACGCGCGCAGGTCAGTCGCCATCACGTGGGCGCCGTGCAGCTTCTTCACGCCGCGGATGACCGCGGTTCGACCGTCGACGTGGATGTCCGCGCCCATGCGCGCCAGCTCCTGCACGTGCATGTAGCGGTTCTCGAAGATGGTCTCGGTGATGACGCTCAGCCCGCGCGACTTGGCGGCGAGCACCATGAACTGCGCCTGCATGTCGGTGGGGAACCCGGGGTGCGGCTGCGTGGTGATGTCGACGGGGTCGATGTCGGCGCGACCGCGCACGCGCACGCCGTCCCCTTCCGCAGTGACCTCCGCGCCGGCCGAGCGCAGCTTCTGGCTCACGGCCTCGAGGTGCTCGGGCACGCAGCTGCGGATGTGGACATCGCCTCGCGTGAGGGCAGCCGCCACCATGAACGTCCCCGCCTCGATGCGATCGGGGAGGATCGCGTGGTCGATCGGGTGCAGCTCTTCGACCCCCTCGATGAGGATGGTGTGCGTGCCGGCACCCTCGATGCGCGCACCCATCTTGTTGAGCACGACGGCGAGCTCCTGAACCTCGGGCTCGCGGGCCGCGTTCTCGATGAGCGTGCGGCCCTTCGCGAGCGCGGCCGCCATCATGAGATTCTCGGTCCCGGTGACGGTGGGCATGTCGCAGACGATCGTCGCCCCGACGAGGCGCTTCGCCTTCGCGATGACGTCTCCGTGCTCCAGAGTGACCTTCGCTCCGAGAGCCTCGAGGCCCTTCAGGTGCTGGTCGATGGGCCGGGCGCCGATCGCGCAGCCGCCCGGGAGCGACACGCGGGCGAGCCCGTGACGCGCGACGAGCGGGCCGAGCACGAGCACCGATGCGCGCATCGTCTTCACGAGCTCGTACGGTGCGTGGTGGGTCGTGAGCCTGCCGGCGCCGATGCGCACGACGTGGCCGGCGTCCTTGCCCTTCGCCTCGGGGTGCTCGACGTCGCACCCGAGCAGGCCGAGGAGCTTGCCCATGGTGCCGATGTCGGCGAGCTGCGGGACGTTGCGGTACGTCGACGTGCCACCGGTGAGGATGGCGCTCGCGAGGATGGGCAGCGCTGCGTTCTTCGCGCCCGAGACACGAACCTCGCCGCGCAGCCGCGCGCCGCCTTCGATGACGATCTTCTGCATGTGAGCTGTGCTCCGCCGGAAGGGTTGTGACGCCCTCCTACGCTGGCGGGAGCACGGTGCTCCCCTGCCTAGGCAGCTGCTTCGGCCGGCGCGCCCTTGCCAGCGTGCTCGGCGCAGAGGCTGCCGAACGCGCGCGGCTTGCGGCAGGCCTCCTTCGTGCAGATCTTGTAGCGGCCCTTGTGGCCCTCGAGCTCGTTGCGGCGCCACGCCTTGTAGTGGGAGATGCAGAGCCCCTTCGCGCGGTAGGGGCGCTTGCAGCCCTCGATGGTGCACTTGTCGGCGGCGGGAGCGGTCGGGGTTTCGGTGGCCATGGTGAGGTCCTCTGGAGGTGTACGAAAAAGAGCGGCAGAGACTCAACCATGCACTTGTCCCTGTCAAATCAGATCCGTGGCCACCTTGGGCCGCGACGACCGACGGGGTGAATAGCGGCAGAGAGGACCCGTTCCATCCAGCAGGGGGTTCGTCATGATGACCAAGCTCGGTGTTCTCGCTGCTCTCGGTGCCACGCTCACCGGTGCCTACAGTGCGCCGGCCATGGCCTGGGGCTTTCACGCCAGCGTGTACCTGCCGCG
>JAYTLP010000488.1:0-2794 GCA_043729375.1 Myxococcales bacterium | reverse complement strand
GGAGAAGCAGACCCGCGCCATCGACATCGTGCGCACCTCCGATTTGTACGTAGGTCGCCTCTACTCGCCGAACGAGATCGAGACGGCACGCGGTCGTGTGTACGCCGTCGGTGTGTACGGGAACGTCCGCGTCACGGTCGAGCACCACCCCACCGATCCGACGCTCGCGAACGTCGTCATCCGCGTGCAAGAGGCGCAGTTCCACGAGCTCAAGCTCGGTGGCGGCTTCAGCATCGAGACGCAGCGCAGCGACCTGCACCTGCTCGCGAAATACACGCGTCGCAACTTCTTCGGCGGTATGCGCACCATGACGCTGAAGCTGCAGCCCGGGTTCGCCGTCGTGCCCGCGATCTGGGACGTAGTGAAGTACGGCCCCACGGCAGACGTGGAGCTGACGTTCCGGCAGCCGTTCATCTTCGGCGTGCATCACCTCGATTTTCACTGGACCGTCGGCTACGACCTGAACGTCGACTACGCGTTCCAGTACCACGGTCCGCGCTCCAGCGTCGGGCTCGACTTCTCGACGTGGCGCGACCGCGTCAAGCTGGGTGTGTCCTACAACATCCAGTTCCTCAACTTCTTCAACACAGCCCCCGCATTCTCGACGACGGACACCGCGCAGGCCGGCGCGCTCTACGGGTACCTCGATCCGTATCGTGTGGCATGGCTGCAGGAGAACGTCGGACTCGACCTGCGCAACAACGCGCTCGACACGCACCAGGGCGCCTACCTCCTCGCGACCGCGGAGCAGGGCGGCATCTACACGGGGTCCGCGTTCACCTACGAAAAAATCGTGCCCGACGCGCGCGCGTACATCCCGCTCGGAAGCCGCCTCACGCTTGCGGTGCGCGCGGAGTACGGACACATCTGGAGCCAGGGCCACGACGGCTCGCCGATCACGCGACGCCTCTACCTCGGCGGCCCGGACTCCCACCGCGGGTTCAACTACAACCGCCTCTCCTACCAGGTGCAGGCGAACTGTCCGCTCGGCGTGAAGTGCGGAAGCTCCCACCTGCCGCCGATCCCGATCGGTGGCGACGAGATGGTTCTCGTGCAGGGCGAGCTGCGCCTGCACGTGGTCAAGCTGCTCAAGAACTGGTTCGGTCTCGTCGCCTTCATCGACGGTGGGGACGTCACGCTGCCGTCCGTCCCGAAGTGCAAGCCGACGGCGCCCACCGGCACCTGCACCGACTACCCCGATGCCGTCGCCCGCGGACACAAGAAGCTCGACCTCACCGACCTCCACTGGGCCATCGGCGGAGGTCTGCGCTACGCGACCGTGATCGGGACGATCCGCTTCGACCTCGGCGTGCGGCTGAACCGCCTGCAGGATACCCCGGACCATCCGACGGCCGATCCCGGGCGGCGGTTCGCCTACCACATCTCCGTCGGTGAAGCGTTTTGAGCTCGCTCGCGGGACGCATCGCGCGGCGCACGGCCAAGGTGATCGGGTGGACGATCTTCGGGCTCGTCGTGCTCGTGGTCCTCCTTCTGGCCACCGTGTTCATCGGCGTGCGCACCGACCCCGGCGCGCGGCTCCTCGTTCGCGTCGGCCTGGGGTTCGCCGACAAGGTGCTCGCCGCGAAGATCACCGTGGGGCGCCTGCACACGGACCTGTGGTCGGGCCTCGAGCTCGACGACGTGCTGATGCGCGACTCGGCCGGTGAAGAAGCGGCGAGCATCAAGAAGCTCGTGGTGAAGTTCTCGCTGATCCCCCTGACCCACCAGACGCTGCACGTGTCTTCCGTCAACATCATCGGTGCGCGCGGACGTGTGCGCAGCCTCGCGAACGGCACGGTGAACTTCGCGGCGCTGCTCAAGCCGTCCGTGCCGGCACCCCCGCGCCCGGACACGCCCGCGTCGAAGTTCCGCGTCGAGATCCAGCACGTGACGGTCGAGGGCGTCGGCCGCTACGAGCCGCCGCCGGGCGTCCCACTGCCGCCCCTCGAGGGACACTTCCAGGTCACGGGCGACGTGGCGATCGGCGGGGGCAACGTGAAGGTGGGCGTCGACGGGGTCAACGTGCGGCTGGACCGACCCTCGCCCGTCGTCGTCGCGGCTCACGGCGGCCTCACCGTCGAAAAGGGGCTCGTCACCTTCGATCGAACGGAGGCTGTCATCGACGCGCCCGGCTCCGTGTTGCAGGTGTTCATTCCTGCGCCCGAGCTACGCGGTCGCTACCACATCGACGTGGCCGGCAAGGGCCCGCTCACCGCGCTCGATCTCGACGGGACGATCCACACGCCGTCCGAGCCGATCAAGGCCCGCGGTCAGCTCCGCATCGGCGGTGGGTTCGGCTGGACGGGGCACGTGGCCACTCGCGACCTCGATCCCGGCAAGCTCATCGCCGGCATTCCGCACGCACTCGTGTGGCTCGACGTCGAGGGCAAGAGCGACACCAACGGCGTCACGCTCGGGGTCGCGCACGCGCAGATCGACGCCGAGCACAACAAGGCGCACTTCGCCGGCAAGGTGAAGCTCGGGCACAGCACGAGCGCGGAGGGCGAGCTGGAGATCGCCGCCCCCGACCTGTCGAAGCTGAAGGGCCACGGCATTCCGAAGCTGGCCGGCAACGTCGCCGGCCTCGCGAAGGTGAACTACTCGAGTGAAGGCCTCGAGCTCGACAGCGACCTCACCGCCCGGAACCTCGAGGTGCCCGGACTGCGCATTCGACAGGCGTCGATCCGCGCGCACACGAAGAACCTCGCCGGCAACATCGTGGTGAAGACACGCGACGTCTACGCCGGCCCGCTCCAGCTCGTCGACGCGCGCCTCCAGTTCGTCGGCAAGCCGA
>JAYTLP010000487.1:0-3447 GCA_043729375.1 Myxococcales bacterium | reverse complement strand
CTTGGGAAATCGCCCGAAAGGGTCGGCGCTGCAGCGATGCTCAGGTGTTTAAATCACCTGTTTTGCGCGAGTTGCAGGTGGGGTGGCAGTCGGGGCAGTGATCGTGGAGGCTCGATGTCGTTCTCGCCGAAAGATGGTTCTGGCAGGCGCAGGTCGAGCAAGAAGGAAGGCCTCCCCCGCGGGACGGCCGACCGGGGTTCGTTGGTTGGGAACGGGGCGCAGGGCAACAAGGAGGTGCGGGACGTGAAGACGGAAAATCAGACTGATCGCAAGGAAGCATCCGCCAAGGGCACCAAGGACAAGCTCGCGACCCGCAGTCGCAAGGGCGAACGCACGGCGTCGGCATCGAGCTCGACCCGCGGCGTGAGCCTCTCGCATTACTTCACGCAGGCAGGCCAGCACCCGTTCGACCAGGTCCAGTGGGAGCTGCGCACCGCAGCCATCACGGGCGAGGGTGGGCAGGTCTACTTCGAGCAGAAGGACGTGGAAATCCCCGTCACCTGGTCGCAGATGGCGACCAACGTCGTCGTGCAAAAATATTTCCGCGGCGTGGTGGGCACGCCCAGCCGCGAACGCTCCGTCCGTCAGCTCATCGACCGCGTCGCAAACACGATCACGAGCTGGGGCATCAAGCAGAGCTACTTCGCAACGGATGCCGACGCGCAGATCTTCTCGATGGAGATCAAGCATCTCCTCGTCGAGCAGAAGATGGCATTCAACTCGCCTGTCTGGTTCAACGTCGGCGTCGAGGCGCACCCGCAGTGCTCCGCGTGCTTCATCAACTCCGTCGAGGACACGATGGAGTCGATCCTCGGGCTCGCGAAGACCGAGGGCATGCTCTTCAAGTACGGCTCCGGCACGGGTACCAACCTGTCCACGATCCGGTCCTCCAAGGAGCTCCTCAACGGCGGCGGCCAGGCCTCGGGCCCCGTCTCCTTCATGAAGGGCTTCGACGCTTTTGCCGGTGTCATCAAGTCGGGTGGCAAGACCCGTCGCGCTGCCAAGATGGTCATCCTCAACGTCGACCACCCTGACGTGGTCGAGTTCATCCAGTGCAAGCTCAACGAGGAGAAGAAGGCGTGGGCGCTCATCGACGCGGGCTACGACGGCTCGTTCACCGGTGAGGCGTACGGCTCCGTCTTCTTCCAGAACTCCAACAACTCTGTCCGCGTGAACGACGACTTCATGCAGGCCGTCGTCGACGACCGCGCATTCCACACGCGCGCCGTCCTCACGGGCGCCACCGTCGAGAGCTACCGCGCTCGCGATATCTGGCGCGGCATTGCGGAGGCCGCGTGGCAGTGCGGCGACCCGGGCCTCCAGTTCGATACCACCATCAACGAGTGGCACACCTCGAAGAACACGGCTCGCATCAACGCATCGAACCCGTGCTCCGAGTACATGTTCCTCGACGACTCGGCCTGCAACCTCGCGAGCCTCAACCTCCGCAAGTTCCAGAACGCCGCGGGCGATCTCGATGTCGAAGCGTTCAAGCGCGCCACGGAGATCACCATCCTCGCGCAGGAGATCCTTGTCGACAACGCGAAGTACCCGACGAAGCAGATCGAGGACAACTCGCACGCCTTCCGTCCGCTCGGCCTCGGCTACGCCAACCTCGGCGCTCTGCTCATGTCGCGCGGCCTCCCGTACGATTCCGACGCGGGTCGCGCCTATGCGGGCGCCATCACGTCGCTCATGTGCGGCCACGCCTACGCTACTTCCGCACGTATTGCTCGCGATGTAACGGGCCCGTTCACCGGCTACGCCGTCAACGAGGAGCCGTACCTCAACGTCATGGAGAAGCACCGACACTCCATCGAGAGCATCGACGCCGCTTATGTGCCGTACGATCTCATGACGGCCGCCCGCGATGTGTGGGACGACACGCTCACCATCGGTCGCGAGCACGGCTTCCGCAACGCCCAGGTCACGGTCCTCGCGCCGACCGGCACGATCGGCTTCATGATGGACTGCGACACCACGGGCATCGAGCCGGACATTGCGCTCGTGAAGTACAAGCGCCTCGTCGGTGGCGGCATGTTGAAGATCGTCAACAAGACGGTCCCCGAGGCGCTCGCGCGGCTCGGCTACTCGCAGGTGGAGGTCGCCCGTATCGTCGATCACATCAACACCGAGGACACGATCGAAGGCGCCGCCGATCTGAAGGACGAGCACCTCGCGGTGTTCGACTGCGCCTTCCGCGCGCAGAACGGCGTGCGCTCCATCCACCACATGGGTCACCTCAAGATGATGGGCGCCGCACAGCCCTTCCTCTCCGGAGCCATCTCGAAGACGGTCAACCTCCCGAACGAGTGCAGCGTCGAGGACATCGAGATGTCCTACATGGAGGCCTGGAAGATGGGCCTCAAGGCCGTCGCGGTGTACCGCGATGGCTGCAAGCGCTCGCAGCCGCTCTCCACGAACAAGAAGGCCAACGCCGACGGCACACTCGCGTCGAACAAGGCCGCCGAGCTGCCGCGCTTCCACGATGCCTTCTCGACGCTCGATCCGTCGCTCACGCCGGAAGAGCTCGTCCAGAAGGTCTCGGCCGCGGTCAATCCGAAGGGTGCGCCGGTCGCAGTGCGCCGTCGGCTTCCCGACGAGCGCCGGTCCATCACGCACAAGTTCTCGATCGCCGGCCACGACGGCTACATGCACGTCGGCATGTACGAGGATGGCACGCCGGGTGAGATCTTCATCCGCATGGCGAAGGAGGGCTCCACCATCTCCGGCCTCATGGACTCGTTCGCGACGGCCGTGTCGCTCGCCTTGCAGCACGGCGTGCCGATGCGGCTCCTCGTCGACAAGTTCTCGTTCACGCGCTTCGAGCCGTCGGGCTGGACGGGTAATTCGGATATTCCGCGCGCGTCGTCCATCATGGATTACCTGTTCCGCTGGCTCGGGAACAAGTTTCAAGCGCGCAACCCCGAGCAGCTCTCGCTGCCCGTCGAGACGTCGCCGCTGGTCTCGCACGGCACGGACGAGCAGGCGCTCGCTTCCGTCGCGAAGGAAGTCGTCAGCGTCAAGGGCGGCGCGGGTCCGGCCACGTGGCAGCAGGAGTCCGATGCACCGGCCTGCCACGAGTGCGGCTCGATCATGGTGCGCTCGGGTGCCTGCTACAAGTGCCACAACTGCGGCGCCACGTCGGGCTGCAGCTAGCACGCAGCAGATAGAGAAGCGAAGAGGGCGCTCCCTGGCGGGGGCGCCCTTTTGCTTGCGTGTGCCGGCCGGCTAGCTGCGCACGAACTCGAGCAGCGCCTTGTTCACCTCGGTGGCGTGTGTCCACAAGATGCCGTGCGGACCGTCCTTGATGACGTGCAGGCGCGCGGTCGGGATGAGCGATGGCAGGCGTGCGCCGCTCGCCTCGAGGGGAACGACCTGATCCTTGTCACCGTGGAGGACGAGCGTCGGCACGTGGATGTTCTTCACGTCCGTGCGAAAATCCTC
>JAYTLP010000486.1:0-5426 GCA_043729375.1 Myxococcales bacterium | reverse complement strand
CGATGGCCATGCGGTCACCGACCGCGGCGCGGACGTGGAACAGCGCGCGCCGCATGTGGAAGCGCTCGGTCACGACCGTCACGCGCTGCACGTGCTCGCGCTCGAGGATGGGCGCAGACAGATCGGCATTCTCGGCCGTGTTGGTGGCGGCGGCCTCGACGCGGATGCGCCCCTTCGGCACGCCGTGCGCGACGAGCCACCGCGACATCACCTCGCCCTCGGGCCTCCACCTGCCTCCGCGCGTGCCACCAGAGACGACGATGACCGCGTCACGATCGTGCAGGGCGAGCGCGCGTGCGGTCACGAGGCGCCGCGCGAGCCCGGTCGAGGGGCGACCGTCAGGCTTCACGCTCGAGCCGAGCACGAGGATCGCGTGCTCCGCGGCACCGGCGGACGACACCGAAAGGACGAGCAGCAGGGCAAGGAGGCGCATCAGCGCGCCACTCGCTTGCTGCGCAGGTGCTTGCCTCGTCCCACCGGCCGTGGCGGCTTGCGCTGCAGCTCCTTGACGACGCGCGGTGCCCGCGGCGGGGGCCCGCCTTCTGCCCCCACGAGGCAGTCGGGACGGCTGCCGATGAGATCGCGCCGCCCGGCCTCCACGAGCGCCTCGCGTACGAGCCCTGCCTGCTCCGGATCCCAGTAAAGGAGGAGCGCCTTCTGCAGGCGCTTCTCGCGCAGCCCCTTGGCCGTGTAGCAGGGCTTCATGGTGAGCGGGTCGAGGCCCGAGTGGTACATCGTCGCCGCCAGCGACATCGGTGTGGGGATGAAGTCCTGCACCTGACGCGGCCGGTAGCCCTTGTCCTTCAGATACAGCGCCATCGCCACCATGTCTGCCAGCGTCGAGCCGGGATGCCCCGAGATGAAGTAGGGGATGAGGTACTGGTCCTTGCCGGCCTTCTCGGAAGCGCACTTGAAGGCCTCGGTGAACCTGTCGTAGCCGTCGATGGGCGGCTTCTTCATGAGGCGCAACGTCTCCTCGCTCACGTGCTCGGGCGCGACGGAGAGCTGGCCGCCGACGTGGTGCCGCGTGAGCTCGTCCAGGTACTCCTTGCCGCGCACGCCCTCGACGACGAGATCGGTTCGGACTCCCGACGCGATGTGCACGTGCCGGATGCCCGGCTCGGCGCGCACCTTCTTCATGAGGTCGATGAGCGGACCGTGATCGGTCTTGAGGTGCTCGCACACGCCGGGATGCACGCACGACAGACGTCGGCAGCGAGACTCGAACTTCTCGGACTCGCACTTCATCTCGTACATGTTCGCCGTCGGGCCACCGAGATCGGACAGCACGCCGCGGAAGTCGGGCATGCGACGGAGCGTGCGCAGCTCGCGCAGGATGGAGTCGGCCGAGCGGTTCTGGATGACGCGGCCCTCGTGCTCCGTGATCGAGCAGAAGGTGCACCCGCCGAAGCAGCCCCGCATGATGACCACCGAGTGCTTCACCGTCTCGAAGGCGGGCACCACCGCATCGCCGTACATCGGGTGGGGCGCGCGGTTGAACGGCAGGTCGTAGAGCTCGTCCATCTGCTCGGTGTCGAGCGGCAGCGCCGGCGAGTTGAAGTACACGCCCTGGCCCGTCGGCGTGTCGCGCTGCAGCAGCGGGCGTGCGTTGTACGGGTTCGTCTCGTAGTGCAGCGCGCGCGAGGCCAGCGCGTACTTCGTCTTGTCGATCTTGACCTCCTCGAAGGAGGGCATGAGGACCACGCGCCCGTCGGACACCTTGTCGGACGGATAAGCCGCGAACGCGTCGGCCTCCGCCGCCGTGACGGGGAACGCCGTGCCACGGATGTCGCGCAGGCGGTGGAAGTCTTCGCGGCGGGCCTCCCCGCCCATCGGGACGGCGACGTTCAGCTGCTGCGCGAGCTCCCACACGGGCCGCTCGCCCATGCCGAAGATGAGCATGTCGGCCTTCGCGTCGAGGAGGATCGATCGCCGCACGTTGTCGGACCAGTAGTCGTAGTGCGCGATCCGGCGCAGCGACGCCTCGATGCCGCCCAGCACGATGGGGCAGTCCGGGTACGCCTCGCGCGCCCGCTGCGCGTACACGATGGTTGCACGGTCGGGCCGCGCATCGCGGCGCCCCGCCGCCGAGTACTGATCCTCGCCGCGGTTCTTCTTCTGTGCGGTCAGACGGTTCAGCATCGAGTCCATGTTGCCGGCCGCGATGCCGAAGAAGAGCCGCGGTCGCCCGAGCGCCTTGAACGGCTCCGCCGACTGCCAGTCCGGTTGCGGCAGGAGCCCGACCTTGAGGCCTCGACCCTCGAGGAACCTTGCAATGAGCGGCGGCCCGAACGCCGGGTGGTCCACGTAGGCGTCACCGGAGACGATGACCACGTCCAGCTGCTTCCAGCCCCGGGCCTGAACGTCTGCCCAGTCGACGGGCAGGAACGCGTGCTCATGGCGCGCGCGGCGCAGCGGGACGAGGCGGCTCACGGCCCGACGAGGTCTGACACATCGGAGGACCGTTGGCTACTTCGTTCACCAGCGCGACGCCCGGACACCGCCTGCTCGTCGTGTTCTCGCTGTAAGGCGACGTACCTGCCCGCCTCAGTGAGTCAGGCAGGCTGGCTGCGTAGCCGGCCTGTGCACCCCACCAGGTCGCCACACTTACACGTAAGCGCATGAAAGGTGTGCGATGTGGGAGGAGTAGCATAGCCACCGAGAGTGGCCCCGTCCTTGCGACAAGGGATGAGGTGTTCCGTCGGCTCACACTCCTCCCGTTGCTCGCTCTCGGTGCCTTCGCCGCGAACGCAAACGCGGGCGTGGGGCAGGCCGCCCAGGCCATCACGGCCGGCGTCGCGGATCCGGAGGACACCGGCGTCGTGTTCATCTACAGCTCGTCCGGCGAGATCTGCACCGGCTCCGTCATCGCGCCGCGCCTCGTGCTCACCGCCGGGCACTGCGTGGACGGTCGCAATGCCTACGTCGTCGGCACGGCCGCAAAGTACGACGTCAGCGACCCGAAGGCCGCGCTCCCCAGCGTCGTGGATGTGGACTCCTTCGTGCGCCACCCCGACTACGACGATCGCGTCACGCCGCACATCCACGACGTCGCGGTGCTCAAGGTGGCAAGCGACGTCGGCACGCCGTTGCCGTACCACGCTGGCGCGCCCGAGGCCGGCTGGATCGGTCAGCCGCTCCGCCTCGTAGGCTACGGCCGCACGTCCCCCGTATCGTCCGACTACGGGACGCGCCGCGAGGTCGACACGCAGATCACCAGCTACAACGATACCGAGCTCGTCATCACCAATGGCAAGCAGGGCTGCCCCGGTGATTCGGGCGGACCGGCCTTCATGACCATCGACGGCGTCGAGACGATCGTCGGCACGTCCACGGCGTCCACTGCGGATTGCAAGACCACGGGCTACTACGAGCGCATCGATGGCGACGTGGCGTTCCTCAACGCGCAGATTGCCGTCGTGATGGGCACCGGCAAAGCGAACCAGAGCACCCCGACCAAGCACACCGTGGTCGGTGGCTGCAGCGCGGCAGGCAACAACTCGCCGATGACGCTCGTCGGTATACTGCTCGTGCTCGTCGGGCTGCGTTGTCCGCGCCGCCGCACTCAGGCCTGAGCAACCCCCGCACACGCCGCGCAGGGGCAGTCGCGCCGCAGGTCGGCAAAGCGGTAGATGCCGGTGGAGTGTCCATCCGACCACTCGACGTTGATGGCGTACTGCCCCACGACGCGGATGCTCTTGGCGCGAACGTTGTCCGGCACCGTCTTCGGGTCGAGGAGCGCCTTGCCGGACATCTCTTCGATGCAGACGGCGCAGCGGCAGGCGAGGCGGAGCGCACGGGCCGGGTAGATCGTCTCGTGGTCGTCGTCCCATGTGATCGTCACCGACGAGCGAAGGAGCCCCACGATCTCGGTCGGCATCGGCATTGCCCGGACTCTGTCACCGCGTGGTGGGGTGTGCAACCGGCGTGTACTATCCGCGCGTCATGGCTCCACGTCATCCACCCCCCTACGCCGTGAGCGGCCCGGCGCTGCGCGAGAGTACCGAGGTGGAGTTCTTCGTGGCCGGCGGTCCGGGCGGGCAGCACCGCAACAAGACGGAGACGGGCGTGCGGCTGCACCACGGGCCCTCGGGCGTCATCGCCACCGCCACCGAGCGACGCTCGAAAGGGATGAACCTCGAAGCGGCCTGGGAGCGGCTCCGCGAGAAGCTCGAGAAGCTCAACTTCGTGCCACGCCGTCGCGTCGCCACACGACCCACCCGCGGGTCGAAGGAGCGGCGCCTCGGCGGCAAGGCGCACGAGGCGGAGAAGAAGGCCACCCGCCGGAAACCGGGCGTCGATTGAACGGCAAGCTCAAGCTGAAGCGGCCGCTCGAGCGCGCGATCTCGTCGGGGCACCCGTGGGTGTACGGCGACGCGCTCGAAGGTGGGCGTGGCCTCCCGGTCGGCACCGACGTCGAGCTGGCGACGCGCAACGGCCGCCCCATGGCGCGCGGCCTCTACGATCCCGGCTCACCGATCGCGCTGCGCATCTACACGCTCGATCCGCGGCAGCGCATCGACGCAGCGCTGGTGCGGCAGCGACTCGACGCTGCGCTGGCGCTGCGATTCGACCTGCTCGACCGCTCGCAGACCGACGCGTTCCGCTGGTGCAACGGAGAGGGGGACCGCTTGCCAGGCGTGGTCGTCGACGTCTACGCCGACGTCGCGGTCGTGCGCTTCGACGGCGACGCGGCGCGTACCCTCGAGCCGCACGTGACTGCAGCGGTGCGCGACGTCGCGGCTGCGCGGGGCCTCGCGCTCGTTTCCATCTACGAGCGCTCGCGCGGTGGCGTCGGGCGCGCGCTCCTTGGTCCTGTGCCGGGTCAGGTCGCCATCCGCGAGCACGGCGTCGCGCTCACGGTCGACGTGTTGCGTGGCCAGAAGACGGGCTTTTTCCTCGACCAGCGCGAGAACCGGAGGCGCATCCGCGCGATCACGTCGGGAAAGCGTGTCGCCAACCTGTTCTCGTACACGGGTGGTTTCTCCGTCAACGCGGCTCTGGGTGGTGCGACGCACGTGGCGTCCGTCGACATCGCCCCTGCCGCGATCGAGGCTGCGCGCGTGCACTTCTCCTTGAACGGCCTCGATCCGTCGGCGCACGAGTTCTCCACCGTCGACGCGTTCGAGTGGCTCGCGCGGGCCAAGGCCGAGCGCCGCAGCTACGACATCGTCATCACCGATCCGCCGAGCTTTGCACCGAGCGAGCGAGCGCTCGACGCCGCGCTTTCTGCGTACCGCGAGCTGAACACGGAGGCGCTTGCGCTCGTTCCCGACGGCGGCCTCCTCGTCGCCGCGAGCTGCTCGAGCCACGTCACGATGGAGGCATTTCTCCAGATGCTCGGCGAGGTCGGCCGCGCCGCCCGCCGCCCGCTCACCACCATCGAGGTCCTCGGGCAGCCGCTCGACCACCCCACCCCCCCAGCC
>JAYTLP010000485.1:0-4564 GCA_043729375.1 Myxococcales bacterium | reverse complement strand
TGATGGCGACGAAGGGTCCGTCCTTGCGCCGGCTCCGTGTATGGATGCCGCGCGCGATGAGCTCCTTGCCGGTGCCGTTCTCGCCTTGCACGAGCACGGTCGAGTCGGAGTCGATGACCTTGTCGAGCAGGCGCTGCAGCGTCCTCATCGGTCGGCTGCGACCGATGAGCTCATCGTACGAGTAACGCGTCGGCGCCTCGACGAGCGAGTCGACTTGCCGGTCCGAGAGCGCGAGCCCCAGCTCCTCCGCGAGCATGGAAACGAGGTCGGCGATGAGGTCGAGATCGCGCACGTCCGCACCGGCCGGAGGCACGAGCGACACCGCGCCCGTCACCGTGCCATCGAGCAGCACCGCCGCCACGACCTGCGAGTCGCGTTGCTCCGTGGGGTGCGCAGCGAGCCGGGCGGCCAGCGCCGGATCCAGCTGCGCGGCACCGAGCACGACGGCGCTCGCTCCGAAGCGACGCGAAAGAAGCGCCTGGATCTGGCGGACGACGTGGAGCTCGGCCGCGACCGCAACCACGTCTCCCGCGCGGCGACTCACGCGCGCTTCGACGCCTCGGCGAGCGCATCGACACAGCGCGCAAGCAGCGCGTCGTCGGGTGTCCACGGCAGCTCGAGTGTGATGACGGCGAGGCCGAGGTCGATGCCGGCCCACGAGCCGAACGAGCCCGGCGTCGGGTAGCCGATGGAAGGCCGGAGCGGCATGCCGGTGCGCGCACTCATCTGTCTCGCGACGTCGTCCGCCGGACCGTCCCAGTTCACGCACTCGAACGGCTGATGCACCGCAACGATGAGCCGTGGACGCCGTTCCTGGACCAGCTTCGCCAACACCTGCGACTCCGGCTCCGACAGAGGCGACGAGCCGGGGAAGTACGGGACCGGATGTTCGCGGGTCCACGAGCGCGCGGAGAAGTTGCGGTTCAGGTCGACGCCGCTCGCGTTGTCCTTGTGGTTGCGTGCGAGCCCGTCCGGGTTGAGTACCGGCACGATCGACAGCGGTGGTCCGTCCGCGGCGCCGACGTGTGCGAGGAAGCGCTCGCAGAGGAGCGCGGAGCCGGGCTCGTCACCGTGGATCGCCCCGAAGACGAGCAGCCCATCGACGGTGCCACGCGCGTGCTCGACGATGGCGCGGTGTTGCCTCGAGGCGCCGAGGACCCGGACGCGCATCACGCGCGGCTGCGCGTGGCCGCCGTCATGAGAAGCTGGGCGACGCAGAGCGCGGCGGTGGCGCTGGTCCACAGGAGCGCGAGCGCGACGTAGAGCTGCGTGCCGTCATGGACCATGAACAGCAATGCGCAGGGCGCCCACGCGAGCATGAGCGTGGCCAGGAGCGCAGCCGCCGAGGCGAGATCGCGCCCGACGGCGGCCAGCAGGGAGAGCGCGGCGAGGAGCAGCGGAACGCCGAGGAACACTCCGATGACCATGTGCTCGATGAGCCCGGAGCGGAGCAGCTGGCCGACGTACGTGATGGGTACGACGGCGAACATCGGCAGCACGTACAGCAAGGCAAGCGCGGCCACGGCCACGAGGAGCAGCGTGCGTGCCGCACCGTGCATCGCGCGGTGCGGACGCGCGCACAGCAGCGCCGCCGGAAGACCGACAATCGCGAGTGCCGCCACGACGCCGCGCCAGCCTTCGATGAGGCCCTCGGCACCGAGCAACACGGGGATCGACGCGACCGCGGCCCCGAGCACGCCACGGAACATCGCGGGGACGGGAAGGATGGCGGTCGCGACGAGCACGGCGCCCCCGAGCAGGAAGTAGAGCTGTCGGACGAAGTCGGCGCCCGCGAGCGTGTCGAGGAGCTGCCATGAGCTGGCGCCGCGCCACGGGAGCGCGAACAGCGCGACGAGCACCAGGCCGCCCGAGCCCATGACGAGCCGCGCAAGGCTCGAAAACGGCGAGCTCTTCGCGGTGAAGACTGCCCGGTCCTCGAGCAACACGGGGGCTCGACGCACCGGTTGCAGCTCTTCTTCGGCGATGATGGGCAACCCCCGCACGGGCGTGGGATCGAGCGCGGACGGGGCCTGCTCGATCTCGCGCGCCTGGACGGCCGCATGGATGTCGGAGAGCTTCATGCCCATCATCGTGACGCCCGCGCGCGACGATGCGGGTGCCTCCGCGGCAGCTGCGGGCTGCGCGGCGCCGCACGCCGGGCACTCGGTGGCAGCATCGGGAAGCTGCTTTTCGCAGGCGATGCACGCGCTGTTCAAGCGTGCTCCCGGGTGGATGGCTCTTTGCTCGACAAGGCCACCGACACTACCAAGACCGCATCGCCTTCGCCACATGCCGAGTTATGTTGGGGCCGCATGCGACTCCACGAGCTCAAGACCCAGGCCCTGCGCTATGTCGTCCTCGGAGACGTCGCGCGCGCGATGGCCGTCTACGCGCATCTCCTCCGCGCGATGCCGAACGACCTCGACGTGCGCATGAAGGTCGCGGACCTTCTCGTCGGATGTAACCTCCCGGATCTCGCGCGCCGCGTGTACGCCGGGCTCATGTTCTACGACCTCAAGCTCGGGCGTCCGCTCCACGGGATCGTGTGCGCCCATGCGCTCCACGGCCTCGGCGAGCACCTCTCGCCGCTGTACCAGCCCATCGCCCATCGCTACGCCGCCGAGTCTCCGAGCCTGGCCGTCGGAGGCGGAGGCGCGCGACTCTCGCCTCCGGACCCCGACGCCGAGGCGGGCGCGCCACTCCTGCCCGAGGGCACCCCCACTCCGCAGGAAATTCTCACGTACGCAGAGCACCTCGCCGCGCATGCGGCCTCGACCACCGACCTCGGCACGCTGCCCGAGCGCTACCCGCCCGTGCCACTGCTCTCGGAGCTGCCCGCAGACGCGTTCCTCGCGCTCCTGGAGCACGCCATCGTGCGTCGCGTGCCGGCTGGCACCGCGCTCTTGCGCCAGGGTGAGCCCGGAACGTCGTTCTTCCTCGTCGCGAGCGGCGTGGTGCGCGTCTACGTGGGCCACGCTGCTTCGCGTGCTGCGGGACCCGACGGCCCGCCGGAGCTGGCGAGGCTCGGCGAGGGCGCGATCTTCGGCGAGCTCGCGCTGGTCTCCGCGCAGCCGCGCGCAGCGACCGTTGAAGCTGTTACCGAGGTAGACGTCATCGAGCTCGGCGTCGAGGCCTTGAAGGGCATCGCGACCGCCCTGCCCCGCGTGGCAGAGGTGCTCGACCGCTTCACGCGCGATCGCCTGCTCAAGAACCTGCTCGCCACCTCGCCGCTTTTCCGGCCCTTCTCGCCGCAGCAGCGCCTCGACCTTGCGCGTCGCTTCACGGGTCACGAGGTGGCCGCCGGAACGGACGTGATCCACGAGAACGAGGTCGGGCGCGGTCTGTTCATCGTGCTCACCGGCGAGCTCGAGGTCGTGCGCGGACGGGAGCCGTTCGAGAAGTCGCTGGCGATCCTGCGCGCCGGCGCGCTGTTCGGCGAGATCTCGCTCGTGCGAGGTACCCCGGCCACCGCCACCGTACGCGCCGTCGTGCCATCGACGGTCCTGTTCCTTTCTCGCGAGTACTTCGAGAAGCTCACGGCAGCTCTCCCCGAGCTGCGCGCCTTCTTCGAGGAGCTGTCGGAGGAGCGCCTGCGCGTGATCAAGGACGTGCAGCGCGCCTCCGACGAGCTGGAGCTGGCCGACGAGGACCTGTTCCTGGTGTGAGCGTGCGCTCACATCCCGCGGGCATGAGACTGGCCCGAACGCGCGAGCCCGGGTGGCACGGACCGGTTGCTGCGTATACGCTTCGAGTGTCCGTCGGAGGTTCACGTGGCCAAGTCGCGCAGCTCGTTCCGTCTCCTGGTTCTCGTCGGCCTGGCGCTCCTCGCCTGGTTCGCGTGGCGTCACTACAACCCCACACATCTGTCCTACCTCGAGGAAGGCGGGCAGCTCGACGGCCCCACGAGCGGTCGCACGCTCAGCGTCGACTTCGTCGACAGCAAGTCTCCTGCCGCGGTCGCCGCGCTCGGTCGCGAGCTCCGCGTCACGTTCCGCGCGGACTCGGCGCAGGTCGGCGTCGACGAGATCTACGACGTCGACAGCGGCTCCGTCGATGAGGCCGCCGCGCTGAAAGCGAAGCTGGCCGCGCGCTCCGACGTCGAGGCCGTCGACTACGAGGTCGAGTACTCCATTCCGGAGAATGCTCTCGACGCCGCCGAAGAGGCCTTGCCCGCAGGCGGTGATGCGAAGGAGAAGGGCTTCCCCAACGATCCGAAGTTCAAGTTCCAGTGGCACCTCCAGCAGATCCACATGCCGCAGAGCTGGAAGGCCGCGCAGGGCGAGGGCGTCATCGTGGCAGTCATCGACACCGGAGTCGCAAAGGTGCCCGACCTCGCCGAGACCGAGCTGGTCGCGGGCTACAACTTCGTCGACGACACGCCGGACGCCACCGACGACCACGGACACGGTACACACGTCGCGGGCACCATCGCGCAGTCGACGCACAACGGCCTCGGTGTCGCGGGCGTGGCGTACAAGGCCAAGATCATGCCCATCAAGGTCCTCTCCGCGCGCGGCTCCGGCTCCGTCAGCGGCATCGCGGAGGGCATCCGCTTCGCCGCCGA
>JAYTLP010000484.1:0-4384 GCA_043729375.1 Myxococcales bacterium | reverse complement strand
CACGCCCAACGAGGGCCTCACGCCGCTCCTCGACATGATCCTCGAGAAGGCCCCGGGGCCCGAGGCCAACCTCGACGCGCCGCTCTGCATGCAGGTCGCCACGCTCGACTACGACGACTTCCTCGGCTTCGTCGCCGTCGGCCGCATCGTCGATGGTCACATCAAGGTCGGCGACCGCGTGTTGCTCGCGCACCGCGACGGCAAGATGGAGCAGTTCCGCACGCAGAAGGTCCTCGCGTCGCAGGGGCTCAAGCGCTTCGAGATCGCCGAGGGTACGGCCGGTGACATCGTCGCCGTCACGGGCATGAGCGAGCTCAACGTCGGCGAGACCATCACGTCGATCGAGTTCCCGCGCATCCTCGAGCGCGTTGCCATCGACGAGCCCACCATCTCGATGCAGTTCATCGCCAACAACGGCCCGTTCGTCGGCAAGGAGGGCAAGTACGTCACCACGCGCAACCTGCGCGAGCGCCTCGAAAAAGAGCTGAAGAGCAACGTCGCGCTCCGTGTCGCACCGACGGACCAGGCCGACACGTTCATCGTCTCGGGCCGCGGCGAGCTCCACCTGTCCGTGCTCATCGAGACGATGCGTCGCGAGGGCTTCGAGCTGTGCGTGTCGCAGCCCGAGGTCATCTATCGCGAGGTCGATGGAAAAAAGATGGAGCCGTACGAGGACGTTCAGATCGATGTCGACGAGTCGTACTCGGGCGCCGTCATCGAGAAGCTCGGCTCGCGCGGTGGTCGCATGACCGAGATGTCGCCTTCGCCCGGCGGTCGCGTGCGCATGGAGTACATCGTCCCGACGCGCGGCCTCATCGGCTACCGCTCGGAGTTCCTCACCGCCACGCGCGGCACCGGTATCCTGAACTCAACGTTCAAGGAGTACGGCGAGCACGCAGGCAAGATGAAGCAGCGCTCCGCCGGCGTTCTCATCGTCAACGAGAACGGCGAGACGAACGCGTACGGCATGTTCTCGCTCCAGGAGCGCGGTTTCCTGTTCCTGCCCGCGCAGGTCCAGGTTTACGCGGGTCAGATCTGTGGCGAGCACTCGCGCGAGAACGACCTCGTCGTGAACCCGTGCAAGAAGAAGGCGCTCAACAACATCCGCACCACCGCCGCCGACGAGAAGCTCACGCTCGTGCCCGCGAAGATCATGACGCTCGAGGAGGCCCTCGAGTACATCAACCCCGACGAGCTCGTCGAGGTCACGCCGAAGGCCATCCGCATCCGCAAGCGCGTGCTCGATCACAACCTGCGCAAGGCCGCCGAGAAGAAGAGCGGCACCGGCCAGTACTCGGGCGCTGACGCCTAGCACTTCCACCACGCAACGTGGCGTCAGCCGGGCAGAGGGCCGTCGGTAACGATGGCCCTTTGCTTCGGGGGCGTCACGGAAGCGCCGCGTAGCGGAACAGGAACTCGATGATGGAGCGCTCGAGGCGCTCCATGCCGGCAATCGTCGCGTACTCGTCGGGCGCGTGCTGTCTGCCGCCGTGGCCGAGCCCGCCGAAGATCATGGGGACCCCGAGCGCATCGCCCAGCACCGAGAACGGCGCCGATCCACCGTGGATGGGCCATACCTCTGCGTCCACGCCGCAAGCGGTGAACGCACCGCGCAGCGCACCGACCATGGGCTCCGACGCGTCTGCGCGCGACGGCGGATAGCCTTCGAGGAAGCGAACCTCGACGGTGCCGCTGCTCGCTGTTGCAACATGGCGCTCGATCGCAGCGCGCACGCGCGGGAGAGTCATACCCGGCACCAGCCGCACGCTGAGGTGCGCGTAGGCCTCGTGCGGCACCATCGACTTCGTGCCCGTCCCCGTGTGGCCCGACGAGATCCCGTCGAGGTTCAGCACCGCATCGAAGAGGTAGTGACGGAGGAGGGCGTCCTCGTGCTTGAAGCGGCGGACCTGCTGCTGTTCGCGCACGACGGCGGGAGAGAAGCGCGTATCGAGCGCGGCCAGCAACGCCTCGTCCGCCGGCGAGGGCCCCGTGGCGCCGTCGGTGATGCCCGCAACGACGGGCCGATCGCCGGTGTCGACCATCGTCGCCAGCGTGCGCACGAGCTGCCACGCCGGGTTGGCGACCCATGCGGCCTCGCCGCCGTGGATCGCCTGCGTGCCCGGCCCGCCCCACGCGCCGCCCCGGCATACGAGGTCGACGAACTGCACGCCCTTGAAGCCGAGCTTGAGCACCGGCGTCCCGCGGCGGTTCTCGCCGTAGAACGGCGAGTAGATGCCGTCGCACTCGAGGTCGGCCGCGCGCGCACGCAGGAACGCGGGCAGGCTGCGGCTCGCCAGCTCCTCCTCGCCCTCGACGAGAATCTTCACGTTGACGGGGAGGCGGCCGTGCACCGCGCGGATGCTGTGCAGCGCCGAGAGCATGCCGACGAGCGGTCCCTTCGAGTTGTAGACGCCGCGGCTCACCATGCTCGGACCGACGTCGGGGAGGTCCACGATCTCGCCTCCGAACGGCGGCGCGCTCCAGGTCTCGCCGGCCACCGGCTGCACGTCGTACATGCCGTAGAGCAGCAGCGTGCGCGGCTGTCCCTGGTCGAGGTGCGCGTACACCAGCGGCCAGCCGGCCGTGGGGACGAGCTCGGCGCTGCCGCACAGGTCGGAGAGCTCGCGCTGCACGAGGGCGGCCATCTCGGCCATGCCCTCGCCCGTCGCGCTGATGCTCGGCTGCCGCACGAACCGACGCACGCGTTCGAGGTGCTGCGGGAAGGCCGCGGCCGCGTGCGCGAGGATCGCCTTCAAGTCCATGCTCGACCGTAGCACCGCGAGCGGACCGCCGCGCTTTCGTTATATCCTCGTGGCCCCATGGAAGACGAGAAGCTGAAGGGAAGCGAGACGCGCCTGTGGTCGATGATCGAGGAGCGCACGCTGCCAGGGGCTGATCAGCAGCGCATCGACGAGCGAATCTGGGACCTCTTCGGGGAGGACTGGGCCGTGATGTTCACGGATCTCTCGGGCTTCTCGCGCCGTGCGGCCGAGTTCGGGATCATTCACTTCCTGCAGATCATCTTCGAGCACAAGCGGCTCCTCCTGCCCATCGTCGCGTCGCACGACGGCATCCTCATCAAGATCGAGGCAGACAGCTTCCTCATCGTGTTCCGGCGTGCGTCGACGGCGATGCGCTGCGCCGTCGAGATGCAGCAGGCCTGTCAGAAGCTGAACGTCGGTCGCAGGCCGGAGGAGCAGGTGCTGCTGTGCCTCGGCATCGGCTACGGCCGCATCATCCGCATCGGCGACGTCGACGTGTACGGTCGCGAGGTCAACGCCGCGAGCAAGCTCGGCGAGGACACGGCCAAGGCGGACGAGATCCTCGTGACGGAGGATGCCCGCAAGGCCATCGGCGACATGCCGGGCATCACCTACGAGCCGCTCGACGTGCAGGTGCCCGGTTCGGACTCCAACTTCCGCATCGTCTATCCGAGAGCCTGATGCCGCAGAAGCGCCGGCCGGTGCGTGGCCAGCTCGGGCTTCGCAGCCGGGGGCGGAGCGCCTACGCCGTGTCGAGCAGCAGCATCGTGATGTCGAAGGCGCGGCCGACGAAGGCGCATGGTCATGCAGCGCGGGCGCTGCGTGAGCTGGCCGCTGCGCCGGGCAGCTCGCTGTGGATCCTCGAGGGCGAGATCTGGTTCACCAAGGCGGAGGGCCCCGACCCGGTGACCGGCGAGCCCATCGCGATCCGCAACGACGAGGTGCTGGTCGTGGACGGGACGGTCGTCATGACCGTCCCGTTCGACGAGCTGAGCGAGGCGTGGCTGCGCGGCTACGTGCGCACCTCGAAGGACGTACAGGCCGCAGAGGCCGCGCTGCTGTCGGGCGGCAGCTTCGCGACGCTCGAGCCGTCGGCGCGCGAGCAGGAGAAGGCGCTCGCGGCCGAGGCGCTGGCGGAGGTGGAGCGCGGACGTCGCGCGCCGTCGCCGGCCGAGAGCGTGAAGACGCTGTTCGAGCAGACCCAGGCGAAGCAGCCGGGTGCGAGCTGGTCCCTCGAGGTGGCCGCGTTCCGCGCGCGCAACCTGCCGGCGTGGCGTTATGCGAGGGCACTCAGCGACGGCAAGACGGAGCTGGCCAAGATGTACGCGGGCCGCGTGAAGCTCTAGTCGGGTCCACGTGTGTTGAGTTGGTCTATCGTGGCTGTTCGCCCTGCAGCGCTCGAACTCGATGCCCTCCGCGAGGCCGCCAGTCCCTTCGCGGATGCGCAGCTCGTCGTAGTCTTCGGTTCCGTCGCCCGCACACAGGCCCGAGCGGACAGCGACGCCGACGTCGGCGTCCTCGGCGTCTCGTTCTGGAGAGGGCTGTTGCTCGGAGAAGCGATCGGAGCGGTGCTCGGGCGCGAAGCGCACGTCGTCGAGCTGGAGCGTGCGTCCGACTGGCTC
>JAYTLP010000483.1:0-15131 GCA_043729375.1 Myxococcales bacterium | reverse complement strand
GGGGGCGCCAATCGAGATCACGTTCACCGTGGCGCCTCGCACCGTGACCATGGCCAGAAGAAGCGTGCCCGCAATCGTGCCTGGCGGCGGAGCCACGGTGAGCGGCACACTCTGGCCGGCGGCGACCTCCGTCACGGCGACGAACGCGGGCGGCAGGGCGGGAGTGCTCGAGTCCCCGAGCGCCGGCGTGCCGCTGTCCGTCCCCGCATCCACGTTCGCGTCGGCAGACAGCGTGACGGACAGGGTCGTCGTCGCACCCGCGGCGATCGACACCGGGTCGGTCGAGCCGCTCGCCACCCGCCGCGCGTCCGCAGCGCTTGCATCCACCGCGACGCCCAGCAGCTTGGTCGACGATGCAGGGCGATAGACGATGCTCTCCGTGCGGAGCGCGCTGCGCCCGAGGGTGACGGGGAAGGCCTCGGGATCATCCCCCGTGGCCCGGATGACGAGGGTGGTGACCGAGGCAAGCGCCTCGTCGGAGACGGTGGAATCGAACGTCATCGTGAGCTGCACGCCGGTGGAGGCCGACCCTCCGCACGCACCGAGCCCGGCGAAGACAAGGGTTGCAGCGAAGAGTAGGACACGCATGACACCAAAACATATCAGACCCGGAAGACGAGCGTCCGACCGGCTCTTCGCGGTGGACGCGGGGGGCATCGGGACCGAGATCGTCGTCGCTGTACCCGGCACTGTGGCGCGCGGGCCACATTGATTCGACGCGGGGAGTCATGGTAGTTGGATGTACGATGGTCGCCTCGAAGAAAGAGCTCCCTCGCCACATCGCCATCGTGATGGACGGAAATGGTCGCTGGGCCCAGCTCAACGACCGTCCGCGCGTCGAAGGGCACCGCAAGGGCGCAGACTCCGTGCGTGAGATCGTCCGCGCCGCCCGTGAGACCGGCATCCGCGCGCTCACGCTGTACGCTTTTTCCGCGCAGAACTGGGAGCGACCGCTCGAGGAAGTGAAGCTCCTCATGGAGCTGCTCCGGAAGTTCGTGATCGAGGAGCGCACCGAGATCATGGAGAACGGGATCCGTCTCACCACCATCGGTGACGTCGAGCGCCTCCCCGGCTACGTGCTCGAACCGCTCGAGGCGCTACGCGCCGACTCCGCAGGCAACGGCGGCATGACGCTGTGCCTTGCCCTCTCGTACGGCGCGCGCGAGTCGATCGTCGAGGCCGCGCGCAAGATTGCCGCCGGTGTCCAGGCCGGCGCGCTCGAGCCCGGCGACGTCACCACCGAGCGGTTCGCCGCCGCGCTGTCGACGCGCGAGCTTCCGCCGCTCGACCTGCTCATCCGCACGTCCGGTGAGCAGCGCCTGTCTAACTTTCTCCTCTGGGAGGCGGCGTACGCGGAGCTTTACTTCACCCCGACGCTGTGGCCGGACTTCTCGCGCAAGGAGTTCGCCGAGGCGCTGGCCGCGTACCAGGGCCGGGAGCGTCGCTTCGGCCTGACCACGGAGCAGATCCGCCTCATCGCGAACCACGGCGGATAGCCGATGGGCAACCTCACCGCGCGCCTTCTCACCGCAGTGGCGGTCGTCCCGCTGCTGCTCGCGGCGATCTTCTGGTCCAATCCACTGGGCGTCTTCGCCGTGGTGACCGTCTCCACCGGGCTCGGCCTGCGCGAGTGGGTGAACATGACGATGCCGTCGGCGCCGGTCGCCGAGCGTGGCTTCGGCGTGCTCCTCGGCCTGGTCCTCACCACGCAGCTCTACTTCTGCACGGCCGACGGGCTCGGGCTCACGCTCGCCGGCATGACGATTGCGTCCTCGATCTACATGCTCCTTCGCTACGGGGCCATCGAGACCGTGGCGATGCGCCTGGCTGCGCTGCTGGCAGGACTCCTGTACGTCTCCGTGCTGCTCGTTTTCGTCGCGCTGATGAAGAAGCTACCCGATGGTGGCTGCTGGGTGCTTCTCACTCTCACGCTGGTGTGGTTCTCCGACACCGGCGCCTACTTTGCGGGCCGCTTCCTCGGCCCGTCGTTCCCCCGCAAGCTGTACGAGGCGATGAGCCCGAAGAAGACGCTCGTCGGTGCCTTCGGCGGCCTCGGCGGTAGCTTCGTCGCGACGATCCTTGCGAAGCTCTTCTACCTGAAGGGTCTCACGTGGCTGGACGTCGTGGCGCTCACAATCCCCGCCAACGTGCTCGGCCAGGTGGGTGACCTGTGCGAATCGATGATCAAGCGGTCCGTCGGCGTGAAGGACTCCGGCGCGCTCTTGCCTGGCCACGGTGGCATGCTCGATCGCATCGACGCGCTGCTCTTCGCGGCGCCCTTCATCTACGCGTACGGCCGCTACATCTACCTGCAATAGGCGTGAGCGAGCGGCTGTAGCGCAGCGCGCGACGCTCTCGCGCAGGGTTCTGCATCGCGGCCGTGCTCGTGCCGCTCGTGCTCGGCACCGGGTTCGAGCGACGCAACGCTGCAGAGCGCGCGCTCGCCGATCACGGCCGCGCCGTCCCGCGGAGCTCGACGCGGCGCTCGACCTGCCGTTCCAGCACCGGCTGCTCGGCGGGCTGTTCGTGGTGCTCGCGGCTCTCGCACTGTGGTCCGACGTCACGCTGCGCCGCCTCCGGCGCGACGAGCCGCGCCCGGCACTTTCGTCGGACACCGTCGGCATCGTCATGGCCGGCTTGCCGAGCCCGAGCTGCATCGCTCCTGCACCATCGTTCTCCTCGGCGCGGCGTACGCAGTCTCGCTGATGGCTGTGTTGACCGCCCACGCGGCCTACCGGAGCATTGGGGTGGCGTGAGCTAGCTCGCTGGCTGCCGCAGGACCGTGACGGCGAGCAGCGACGCCATCGCGAGTACGATCGCGCCGAGCACATACGGACCGCCGATGCCCCAGGCGAGGGCCGCCGTGCCGATGAGCGGGCCCGTGATGCGAGCGAGCGCGCCCGCTGATTGCGAGACGCCGAGCACCCCGCCTTGCACCGCGCGGCCGGCGAGGCGCGAGATGAGTGACTGCAGCGCCGGCGCGTTGAGCGCGTTGCCAACCGAGACGAGCGCGAGCGTGGCGAGCAGCGGTGCGAGCGTGTGGACGACGACCATGCCCGCCATGCCGCTGGCCATGAGCGCGGTGCCTGCGACGACGAGCTTCTTCTCGCCGAAGCGCGGCACGAGCCTGCGCACGAGGCCGCCCTGCACGACGATGATGAACACGCCGATGTAAGTGAACAGCAGCGCGATGGCGCGCCCGTCGTAATGGAAGCGACGGTCGAGGTAGAGCGAGAACGTTGCCTCGAGGTTCGAGAAGCCGAACGTCACCACGAAGAACAGGCCGATGGTGCCGAGGAGACGCGGCTCCCCGAGCGTCGCGCGCAGGCCGGCCACGCTCAGTGCTCGGGCGCGGGTGCGCTCGCCGGCGGGGCGCGCCTCGGTGAGCAGGAAGAACGCAAGGATGAAGTTGAGCGCGGCGAGCCCGGCTGCCACGTAGAAGGGCAGCGTCGTCGAGCTGTGGGACAGCGCCCCACCGAGGGCGGGCCCGAACACGAAGCCCATACCGAGCGCCGCGCCGAGGAGGCCCATGCCGCTCGCGCGATCCTGCTCCGACGTGGCATCCGCGACGTAGGCCTGCGCCGCGGAGATGTTGGCGCCGCAAACCCCGGCCAGCCCGCGCGCGACCACCAGCCACGTGAAAGATGGCGCGAGCGCGTAGCCGAGCTGCGACAGGCACGAGCCGGCGATGCTCAAGAGGAGCACCGGCCGACGACCTGCGCGATCGGAGAGGCGTCCCCACAGCGGCGCGAAGAAGAGCTGCATGAACGAGTACACCGCGAGGAGGAGGCCGATCTGTCGATCGGTCGCGTGTAGCTTCTCGGCATAGAGCGGGAGGATCGGGATGACGAGCCCGAATCCGAGCAGGTCGAGGAACACCGTGAAGACGACGACGCCGAGCTTGCGGTCGAGCACGGGCTCAGTCGTCGCTATCGCTTGAGGCCCGGAGCGCCGCGCTGCCCGCCGCCGCAGGACGCGAGCCGGTGTCCTTTGGCCGCTGCGGGAACACCTGGACACTCGCGTGCACGCCCGAGATGCGCCCGCCACGCTCCTCGACGCCGAGCCACAGGTACCGCCGCTCGTCGCTGCCGGCGTGGAGCTCGCGCAGCACCGGCGCTCGCTTCTCCATCACCCGCGCGAATGCACCCGCGACGTCCGGAAGGTTCTGGCAGATCGACAGATCGGCAAAGGTGCGGATCGCAACGTCGGTCCGGTGTGCGGCCAGCTCGAGGAAGCGCTGGTTCGCGTAGCGCAGCGTGCCGTCCACCTCGAACATCGCAATGGGCAGCGGGCTCTGCATGAGCTCCACCGGGAGCTGCGAGGTCACGGCACCACCCGTGCTCGGTGCAGTGCGAGAGCGCATCGCGGTCATGTTCATGAAGGTGCGCAGCTCGAACTGAAAAGCCTCGGCGGTAGGGTGCCGCTGGTCGGGGTCCTTCGACAAGGCGCGCATGATGAGGGCCTCGAGGCGTGCGTCGAGGGGCTCGCTCGTCGGCACGCGCGCCGAGGGCGGCGGAGGTGGTGGGCCGTGGAGCTGCTGCTCGATGACCTCGAGCACGTTGCCGACGAACGGCCGGACGCCGGCGATCAGCTCGTAGAAGATGACCCCGAGCGCGTAGACGTCGCAGCGCGGGGTGGGCGGCGCGCCGCGCAGGCGCTCCGGCGCGACGTAGGGCGGCGTGCCGCCGTGGCCGGGCTGCGCGTCGTCCTTGCGGAACGAGAGGCCGAAGTCGAGCAGCTTCGCGAGGTGGACGCGGCGGTTCCCCCCGGCAATGCGCACCAGGAAGATGTTCTCGGGCTTGAGGTCGCAGTGCACGACGCCACGCCCATGCGCATACCGCACCGCGCTCGCGATCTGATCGAGCACGTCGCACGCGATGCGTGTGGGGAGTGGCCGCTCCTCGATGCGATCGCGCAGCGACGCGCCTTCGAGCAGCTCCATCACGAGGAAGTAGCCACGCACTTCGTCGATTCCGAAGTCGGTGACCGAGACGATGTTGGGATGGCTGAGCGAGCTCGAGAGCCGCGCCTCGCGGAAGAAATGTTCGCGAGAGGCCTGATTCGCGTGCGGACCGATCGGCAACAGCTTCACCGCGAAGCTGCGATCGAGCTCGAGGTGGCGCGCTGACCACACCTCGCCCATGCCGCCCACCTTGAGCCGCTGCTCCAGACGATAGCGACCGTCGAGCAGCTGACCCGGCGGAGGCGTGCGGTCCGAACTCATCGGGCAACACCATAGCCCGCCTCGAGGTGAGGAGGGAAGCGCGCTTGACCGGGCCCGCGACAGCCGATATGGGCTCATGGCGTGAGAGGTCCCACCGCTTCCTTCGTGTGCGCCGGCGCTGCCGCGACGCATGTGCGCGGAACCGCAATCTGGTGCGATGCGGCGCGCGCCGGTGCCGTGTCGTTCGTGTCGCGCGGCGACGTGCAGCTCGGGCGTGGCCGGGCAGAGCGCGTGATCACCACCGAGGAAACCGCGAGCGTCATGCGCCGGCTCGGGCGGGCGCTCCCCGAGCCCTTGCTCCCGAGGCTCGGTCGTCCGTTCGCGCTCGGGCGTCTGCGGCTCGAGTTGCTCCCGTCGGGACGCTGCGCGGGCGCGGCGCAGCTCCTCGTCGAGCTCGCCGGCTGGCGCGGACTGTACGCGGGCTCGGTGTGGGTGCGCGCCGGCATCGGGTCACTGCCGCTGCAGGTGCGCCCATGCGACGAGCTGGTGCTCGACGGCCCGAGCATGGGCGTCGCGGACCCGCCCGAGACGATCGCCGCGCGCCTCGACGCTGCCCTCGCCGACGGGCAGGTCGTCGAGACCGACGACCTTGCCGTGCTCGAGCGCCTGCGAGGTCACGTGCGTGGCGGCGGCGGTCTACGCAAGCTCGAGCGCCGGAAGGCGGGGGCGGTGGCTCGCCTGCGAATCGTCCCGGGGCTGCGTGATCGGCAGGACGAAAGCTGCCTCGCGCTCGGTACCGCAGCCACGATGGACGAGCTGGCCGGATACGCGCGCGATTCAGGCGCCCGCCGCGTCTGGATCCGGGCCTCGCGCGAAGGAGCGGATGGGCGCGAGGGCGTGGCGGCGCTCGTCGAGGTGTTGCGCGGAAGCGGCATCGAGGCCGCGCCCTTCGGACCGCCCGAGCAACTCTCGCTCTTTGGGGGACGGCGGTCTAGGATACCGCGCGATGACGCGTAACCAGCTCTGGCTCGCAGCGGTCGGCGGGCCGGTGGCCGGGCTCTCGGCGGCGCTGGTCGCGTTTCCCGACGCCCGGCTCGCGCCATTACCGCTGGTCCTCGTCGCGGCAGCCGCGGTCGTGCCGGTGGTCCTCGTTGCTCTGCGGCTGCACACCGTGGTCGACGAGGCCAAGGAAAGAGAGGCTGCGCGCGGCGCTGCCCTGAAGTCGCGCGTCATCTTCGTGGAGGAGGCGCGCAGCTCCTTCGAGCGCCAGACCACCTCCATCGAGGAGACGTCGTCTTCCATGCACCAGATGTCGGCTTCCCTTCGGCAGATCGCGCAGTCCGTCGAAACGCTGGCCGCGTCCGCGGAGGAGTCCTCGTCGTCCATCCTCGAGATGTCCGCAGCCAACGACGAGGTCGCCGAGAACATGTCGAACCTCGCAGGAGCCGTGCAGGAGTCCGCCACCTCCATCGAGGAGATGACCTTTTCCATCCGCGAGGTGGCAAAGAACGTCGACGCGCTCTCCACGACCACAGAGAAGACCTCGGCCGCGATGAGCGAGATGGACATGTCCATCCGTCAGGTCGAGAACAACGCCAACGAGACGTCCCGCCTGTCGGAGGAGGTGTCGCGCGCGGCAGCCACCGGTGCCCAGTCGATCGGGCAGACCATCGACGGGATCAAGAAGATCAAGGAATCCTCGGAGCAGACCGTCGCCATCATCGCCAGCCTCGGCGGCAAGATCGGCGAGATCGGTCGCATCCTGGAAGTAATCGACGACGTCGCGGAGCAGACCAACCTCCTTGCGCTCAACGCGGCCATCATCGCCGCACAGGCCGGTGAGCACGGCAAAGGCTTCGCCGTGGTCGCCGACGAGATCAAGGACCTCGCCGAGCGCTCGGCCAGCTCCACGAAGGAGATCGCCGAGCTGATCAAGAGCGTGCAGAAGGAGTCCGAGAACGCAATCGGAGCCGTCGAGCGCGGCGCGCGATCCGTCGACGAGGGCGTGAACGTCTCGCATCAGACCGAGGAGGCGCTGCGTCGCATCGTGGAGTCCACCGAGCGGTCCACTCAGATGGTCCGCGACATCGCGCGCGCCACCGTCGAGCAGGCGCGTGGCTCGAAGCAGGTCACCGACGCCATCCAGTCCATCGCCGACCGCACGCAGGAGATCGCGCGCGCCACCAGCGAGCAGGCCAGGGGCTCCGAACAGTTCATACGCTCGGCCGAGCGCATGCGCATCATCACCAAGCAGGTGGAGCGCTCGTCTCAGGAGCAGAATCGCGGCGGCAAGCAGATCTCCAGGGCGGTCGAGTCGATCTCCGAGATGGTCTCGCAGCTCAACGTTGCGCAGCGCGAGCAGGCGAGGGGTGCGGAGCGGCTGCTGTCCTCCGTCGAGCGCCTCCGCGACCTGTCGCACGGACAGGTCGATCGCTTCGAGAGGCTGGCCGGCGACAAGTAACCGGCTCCGCGCCTTGCCCGTCGGAGACGCGCGTCGTATGCTCGCACCAGATGTTCGGCCTCGGCCCCACTGAGCTCATCGTCATCCTCGTCCTCGGCCTCGTGCTGCTCGGTCCGAAGAAGCTGCCGGACGTGGCGAGCGGTCTCGGCAAGGCGATCCGTCAGTTTCGCAAGGCCACACGCGATCTCACCGACCAGCTCGACATCGACGACGACGTGAAGCAGCCGTTCCGCGAGCTGAAGGCGGCGCTCCGCGACGAGCCCGCACCGTACGTCGCGTCCGCGCCTTACATCGCGCCGCCCGCACCGAGCGCAGGCGCCGTCGTGTCGGCGCCTGTGCCGTCGATGACGGTGCCGGAGTCGCCCAAGCTCGACGCGGCGCGGGCCGCCGCGGCCGCGCTGGATGCGGCCGAAGCGGCGAAGCCCAAGGTCGATTAGCTCCGTCGTGGTCGAAGACGCAGCAGTCGAACCCGTCGCCGAAGAGGGCGCCCGGATGGGCTTCCTCGAGCACCTCGACGACCTGCGCACGTGCTTGCGCAACGCGTGCCTCGCGCTCGTCGCAGGGACGGGCGTCGCGTACGTGTTCCGGGGCTATCTCTTCGCGATGCTCGCGCGGCCTCTCATCGAGGCGTGGCTCGTTGCGGAAAAGGAGTCCGGCATCGGCAAGCCGGAGATGGTCTTCACGTCGCCGCTCGAGGCCTTCATGGTCCTCTTCAAGCTCGCGATGCTCGCAGGGGTCTTCCTCGCATCGCCGTTCGTGTTTCGCGAGCTGTGGCGATTCATCTCGCCGGGCCTCTACGAGAAGGAGCGACGCTGGGGCCTCGGGTTCATCGTCGCTTCGGTGGTGCTGTTCTTCGGCGGCGCGATGTTCGCCTACACATACGTGCTGCCCGCCAGCTACAAGTACTTTCTCGGCTACGCGGGCGAGAGCATGTCGATGATCCGCGGCGTCCTCGGGCAACACATCGACATCAAGCTCTCCGAGGCGTTCACCATCCGGCCGATGATCACGATGGACGAGTACTTCGGCCTCACGTCGATGCTGCTCCTCGTGTTCGGGCTCGTGTTCGAGCTTCCGCTCCTGCTCTCCATCCTCGCGGCGCTCGGCATCGTGTCGGCCGGGACGCTCTGGCGCTTCAACCGCTACGCGATCCTCATCTTCGCCATCGCGGGTGCAGTGCTCACGCCGGGTGACCTCGTCGTGGGGCAGCTCGCCATGACCGTGTCGCTCACGGTCCTCTACAACATCAGCATCCTCATCGCGCTCTTCGTCGGACGGCGTCGCGCGCGCGATGAAGCCGCGCTCGAAGTCGTTCCGGACGACGCGCCGTAGCGCGTGCGCATCGCAGCAGCGGTCGCGCTGGCATCTTCGTTCCTGCTGGGTGCGTGTCACGCCAAGCAGGATGCAGCCAGCGCGGCATTCGCCGACTACTCGATTGCGTACACGCGCGTCGTCGCGCGGGCCACGGCGCTGCACCCGCTCGAGGCCACGCTGCAGGACGACGTGACCGCGCTGGGTGATGCGGGCAGAGCGCTCGCGCCTCAGCTCGACACGTTGACGAAGCGATCGAGGGAGCTCGACGAGCTCGTTTCGAGGGCGAACGACCAGGCGACGATGGCGCGCACGAAGCTCGACGCCGAGACCCTGCGCGCGTCGACGGGTGCTATCGATGCGGCGAGCAAGGAAGCCGTGTCGATCGAGGCGGCCGTCGCTGTGTTGCGCGCCAAGGCGGCTGCTGCGGTGCCGACGGCGCCGGCCGCAGCCGCACCGGATGCTGCTGCGGCGGCCGCTACCGTACCGGACGCCGCGGTCTCGCTCGCGAAGGTGCCCGAGCCCGTCGCTGGCGCCAGGCTCGTCAGGTGAGGCGCATCCACCCCGCCGTGACGGCGGCGGCAATGAGCCCCCACACGCCGTAGGTGCGGATGTCCGACGACTGCGCCTGATCGTCGGCCTCGCTGTCGAGCCGCGAGGCTTGCGCCTGGCCCTCCTCCGTCGGGCGAGCGCGCTCGCGGGCGGCCTGCTCGCGCAGATCGGTGACGCGTAGAGCGGTCCGTCGCGAGATGGGCGCGGTCAGGATCCAGCCGATGAGCAGCCCACCACCGACGCCGATGAGGATGCGCTGCGTGGGAATGGCGCGGAGCCTGCCACCGAACATGCGACCACGGAGCTCCGCTTGTTCGGATTCGCAGCGCGAGCACAGACCGGCTCGCAGCGGCGCGTCGTGCGTGGGGCATCGAGGCACAGGGGTGGCCGGCACGTCCGCGCTGCTCGTCGAGCTCGCGAAAGCGCTCGGCTCGGGCGCCGGACGATCGAGTCCGATCTCGAGCGGACCGCCTTGTACGTCGTCAGGACCGAAGCGCGAGCGCGGCGCCGCGCGCGTGATTTCGACGCGCGCCTCGATCGAGGCTGCCGGCGCGGCAATCGCGACCTCGCGGACGGTCGGACGCGGCGGACTCTCGGGCTCCTCGTCTCCGTCGAGCCCGACGAGGCCCGCGCCGATGTCGAAGAGTGGGGAAGAGGAGGAGGAAGAGGCGAACGGGCGCGCGCTCACGGCGGGCGGCGTGCTGCTCGTCGGCCCGCCTCGGTGCGGCGACAGCTCGACGAGAAAGCCGATCGACTCGAGGTGCATCGACATCATCTCGGCGTCCGCGCGCGCGACGTCGGGGCGCAGCAGCACGCGCTCGCCGAGCTCGAGTGCCGAGATGAGCGCGACGTCGAGCGGGAACATCCCCACGAGCTCGCCGATGGACACCGAACGTGCCTCGGCCGGTCCCGAGGCGATGACGTACAGGTCGAGCTTGTCGGTGGCGGTCACGTGGGATCCGTCGATCATACTGCGCGTCTCGCGAGAGACAAAAAGTTGCCTGCGTCGAGCGCCACCTTCACGGTCGAACGAACCGAGGTACGACGCCATGCACAGCCCCGCTCCTGCGCGCGTTCGCGTCTTTTTGACGTCGTCTGATCACGGCGTCACCCTCGATGCCCCGGGCTGCCGCGCGCGACCGACACATGGCGCCGCCGGAGCGACGCTGACGACGCGGCCGGGGTGGCGCCTCGGACTGCTGGCGGCGGCCATCGTGGCCACCTGTGTGCATCCAAGCAATTGATTGCTCTTGCAGACGACGGTGGCGCCGTTCTTGAACAGTCCCGGCACACCCCCTTCCCGTCTCAGGAGCTCCGATGCGTTCGACCTTCCTTGCCCTCGCCCTGCTCGCCGGTTTCGGCAGCTCCGCTCACGCCCTCACCAGGCCGACGCGCGCCCAGCTCACCGCGTTCGTCACGCACGCCAAGATCACGCCGATCAAGCCCTCGACGGCGCACAACTCGCAGGCCTACCACTTCGAGCAGGCGCGCTCTGCCAACGTGAAGTTCACGCTCCTCCACTTCGGCAATGCGGCTGCAGACGCCGGCAAGACCGCCTACATTCCGAAGCGCGTGGTGCCGGGTCTCCAGTCCAACACCGCGTACATCACCGCCGAGGGCCGCGGCGGCTCGCACCTCTTGGGCAAGGTGCGCCTCCCGATGTTCTAGGCCAGTCGAGCGGCGTTGCGACGCGGCGCGCTCGCTCCGGGCTACTTGCCCTCGGCGGCGAGCTTTCTCTCGGCCACCTCGAGCGAGTGTGAGGCCTCCTGGTTCGCCGGATCCACCTTGAGTGCGCGCTTGTACTCGACGACCGCGTCCTTCGCGTTGCCCTGCTTGTAGCAGGCCTGACCGAGCAGGACGAGGAAGCGCGCGCGGTTCGGTGAGATGTGCAGCGCCTGGCGCACCAGCGCCGCCGCGTTCGCGTAATTGCCTTGTTCGAACGACACCTCGCCGAGCCCGGCAATCGCGTCGGCGTTCCTGGGCTCCGCGGCTCGCGCGCGCGCGAACGACGACTGCGCCTGTGCGAGGTCCCCGGCCGCGAGCTTCTGGCGGCCGCTGCGGACGAGCAGATCGACCTCGCTGCTCGTTGCCGCGCTCGCAAACGGATCGACGAAGCCGCCGGGCACGTGCTTCGACGACTCCGCAGGCCTTGCGACTCCCGGTGGCTGAACGAGCCGGGGCGGTTCCGCGTGCAACGGCTCAGGCTTCGGTGTCGCCACGAGGTCGGCCCTCGAAGGCGCCGCGGGAATGGGCTTCACCACCACGGGGCTCGGGGGGAGAGCAACCGGCCGCGGGACGGGCTTCACCTCGGGCGCGCGGGGCGGTGCAGGGACGGCGACCGGCGGACGCGCCGCCGGGTCTTGCGGCCTGTCACGGGGCCACACGAGAAACGTGATGACCGCGACGGCAGTCACGCCGCCCGCGATGGCGGCGATGAGCATCCAGCCCCTGTCGCGACGCGGCTCGATCGCGTCGAGGTCCTCCTGCGCAACCGGCGCGATGGCCTTGTCGCTGAACCAGCCATCGTCACCGACTGCACGCTGTGGCCCGGTGGGCTCCCCGCGGGGCTCGTCGTCGGGAGGCGGAACGAGGGTCGCTGCGGCCGATTGCCGCGCAGCGGCCATCATGGGCAGGCGCTGGGGGGACGTGGGCTCGTCGCGCAACGTCTCGGCCTGGAGCGTCGCGTCCTCGACGACGATGCTCGGGGTCGCCGACTCCACGCGCTCGGGGCGCTTCACCATCTGCACCTCGCCGGAGACGGAGTCCGCGGCGAGTGTGGATGCATCGGACTGGCCCGGGAGATCGCGGAAGGCCTGCTTGCGACCGGGGTTGGTCTGGTCGCGCTCGCGGCGCGAAGGCTCCACGTCTCCGGGCTCGTCGGGCGGCGGCACCGCGGCACGCTCGGCGGCCGCAATGGAGCTCTCGAGCGCCGTCGGCATCGCGAGCGTCCGCTTCAACATCCCGGGCCTGGTCGCGGCTCGAGTCGAGCTCGTCAGGAGCGGTGCCGCGGTTGCAGGGATGCGTGCCGCAGGCACCTGCGGCGCGTCGGCCGGCGCGACCTCGCCGCGGAGACACGCGATGATCGCTCCCATCTTGTCGAAGCGGTCGGCGGGCTCCTTCTCGAGCGCTTTCTCGACGAATGCTGCCAGCCAGGGCGGTACGCCCGGCGCGTGGAGACGGAGCGGCGTCCCTTCGAGGAGCTTCTGCACGACGTCGAACGGGCTCGAGCCGGGAAAGGGCAGCGAGCCCGTGAGCATCTCGTACGCGACGGTGCCGAGCGAGAACACATCGCTGCGGGCGTCGATGGTGCCACCGCGGGCCTGCTCCGGCGCCATGTAGTGCGCGTCGCCGAAGGCCATGCCGAGCGCCGTCTGCCTGGTATCCACATCCGGCACGACCAGCTTGGCGAGGCCGAAGTCGAGCAGCTTCACGAAGTCGCGCTGCCCGCGGCGCACGGACAGGAAGATGTTGCGCGGTCGCAGATCGCGGTGGATGTACCCGCTGTCGTGCGCCTGCTCGAGCGCCTCGGCGATCTGGATGAGGATGCCCACGGCCCGCGTTGGCGCCAGCTTGCCGTCGCGCGCCAGCGTCGCGTCGAGGGTCTCCCCTTCGAGGAGCTCCATCGCAAAGAAGAGTCGACCGTCGGTGGTGCGCCCGAAGTCGGCGATCTGCAGCAGGTGATCGTTGTCGAGCTGGCCGATCGTCGTCGCCTCCCGGCGGAAGCGCTCGACCGCCGCTTCGTCACGCGACAGCTCCGGGTGAAGCACCTTCAAGGCGAGCTTGCGGTGCAGCGTCGTGTGCTCGGCGCGGTAGATGCCGCCCGACTTGCCCTGGCCGATCTTGTCGAGCACGAGATAGCGGTCGGCGATGGTGCGACCGACGAGGGGATCGCTGGCAGACTTCGAGACCGCGACGACGGCGGTGCCGCAACGCGGGCAGAAGCGCGCGTCGGGCGTGAGCTGGTCGCTGCACTTGTTGCACGTGCTCATCTCAGAACGAGCCCTCCACCACGAGCCGACCCCCGCCCGCCTGGGTCTGGAAGCCGATCATCATCGGCTCGCGCTTGCGGTCGCGGTAGTCGAGGTAGAAGAGCGGGATGGCTGCAAGGACGCCGAGGACGCCGAGCGTGGTCATGACGGCACCGGCTGCGCGCGTGTGATAGAGGCGCGGGCAGCTGTGAACGGGGTCGACCGTCCCGCACGTCGGGCGCCCATCGATGACGAGGAGCGGCACGCCGATGCCGAAGCCGACGACGGCGACGCCGATTCCCACGAAACCGTACGTCCGCCACGGTACGTACCTCCGGCGTGGCTCGGGCTGCGTGTAGACGATGGTGCCCGGCGGCGCCTGCATCGGAGACACGACCGGCGGTGCCGGTGGCGGGCGGTCCTCCACGACTGCCTTCGAAGGCGCTTTCGCCTGCACGTGCTCGATGGGGAACGCGCGTGCGGCCGCTGCAAGGTGCGCCGACGTCTTCGTCATTGCGGTTTCGGCCTCGCGCACGGTGCAGATCTCGCAGAGCTCCGTGCTGTGGGCGAGCTCCTGACCGGCACCGTCGTACAGGCGCATCGTGATGCTGAACGACTTGCCAGCGACGGTCAGCTCCGTGGTGACGAGGCGGTTGACCTTCAGCGTCGAGGCGGCGCGCGATACGCACGCGATATCGTTGCCGCACGTCATCAGCTCATCGCCGAGGCGAGAGCGCGTTTCGCCGGCGCCGAGGACGTCGCCGACCTCGCCACTTGGCCCGCCCGGCCCGGAGAGCGAGCCGAGACCCTGGACGATCGACTCGTGAAACTTGTCGCGGAGCTCGGGCGTGGATCCACCGGACTTGAGGACCGGCGGGAGCGCGGCGGCATGGATGGTCTGCGCGTGCGCGGCGGAGACCGAGCACAGGAGCGCGAGCGTCCCGAGGGCTGCGGCGAGCCGGCGTCTCATGCCCGAGAACGCTAACACGACTACACGTCCTCGCCGCGGGCGAGCTTGCGAACCCGCTCCTCGAAGTCACCGGGGGCGAGGACGCCGCGCTCGACCAGCAGCTCGACGACGGCACGGAGCCGGAGCTCGACGGAACGCTCGTCGGGCAGCTCGAGGTGCGGCTGCGTCGAGGGCTCGATGCGCGCGTCGCTCTCGAGGCGCGGGATCATCCGCGTGATCACGCTGCTGTAGAAGCGCGGTAGTGCGAGGCGGATCTCGGTGACGGTGGCCACCTGGATGTCGACGAGGCAGCCGGTGCTCTCGGTGACGTCGCGGAGCGCATCCGCGTCGAGCGGGTTGGCCATGGCGAGCGAGAGGGTGCGCGGATGATCTCCGCCGACATGCAACGGGACGACGAGGTGTGCAGCAGCCAGGTCGTGCGGAAGCTCGTGCACCGCCTCGAGCTCGATGGTGGTGACCCGTGCCCGGGGCAGGCGGAGGCGGTGGCACAGGAGCTCGGCGATGCGAACCTCGTCCACGAGATGCTCGTCGACGAGCACCTCGACCAACTGCACATGGAGGCGGAGCGCGGTGCGGCGCGCCTCGCGGAGCGCTTCGCCGTCCAGGAGTCGCTCGTCCACCAGCAGCTCGTCGAGGGAGCGCAGGCGCCCTCGTTCAGCCACGCGGCTGCTCGACGTACCGCTCGATGCGCTGCGCCGCGTCCGC
>JAYTLP010000482.1:0-5704 GCA_043729375.1 Myxococcales bacterium | reverse complement strand
GTTCCATGCCGCCGCCGTCGTCTCCACGCTCGAGTCCGATGAGCCTCTGCTGTTCGCGTCCAACGTCGTCGGCACCAAGAACCTGCTCGCCGCCGCGCGCGAGGCGGGCGTGGGACGCGTCGTCGTCACGGGCTCGTTCTCGGCGGTCGGCCATCGGCTGGATGGGCAGCCGTCGTCGGAGAAGGAACCGTTCAACCCGTTCGGCCACATCATGCCGTACGAGAAGTCGAAGGCAGGCGTCGAGCACGAGGTGCTGAAGGCGGTCGTCGAGGGCCAGGACGTCGTGGTCGCCACGTCGTGCGCGATCATCGGCGCCAACGACTTCGGCCCGTCGCGCATGGGCCGGATGATCGTCGACTACGCGAACGGAAAGCTGCGCGCGTACCTGCCCGGCGGCTTCCCGTTCGTCGCTGCGCGAGACATCGTCTCGGGCCACCTGCTCGCCATGGACAAGGGCCGCACCGGCCAGAAATACATCATCGCGTCGGAGTACCGCAGCACCGACGACTGGATGGAGATGCTCGAGCGGGTCACCGGCCGCAAGCGGCCAGTGCGGCTGCCGACGAGTGTGATGCTGCCCATCGCGATGATCTCGGAGCGCATCGTGAAGACGTTCGCGCCCACGTATCCGCTGCGCTTCACCGAGGGCGCGGTTCGCATCCTCTCGATGTGCCGCAAGGCCGACACCACGAAGGCGCGGACGGAGCTCGGCTTCGTCCCCACGCGCATCGAGGACGCCGTGCACGAAGCCTACGACTGGTTCGTCGCGCGCGGCGCGATCGTGCCGCTGCGAAGCATGAACGCATCCATCCACCTCACCGGCCACCGCACCCAAGAGACGAGAGCCTGACCATGGCCCACCTGCTCGACTCGCTCCCCCACGCGTTGAAGACGTACTACGCGCTCATCATCGCCATCTTCGCCTTCGACGGCGCGCTGCTCACGTTCCTCGCGTGGGCCTACCACTCGCCGCGCTTCGAGCCGTACCGCATCAGCATGAAGCTCTCGATGAAGACGCCGGGTCTGAAGCGCATGCTCAACATTGCGTACATCGCGGTGCTGTCGGTGGTCACCGTCTTCGCGATGACCTTCCTGCTCTTCCGCTATCGTCTGCACTCGGGGCCGGTGAGCGCGCCGCGCGCGGTCTTCGAGGTGCTCTCGATTCTGCTCGTGTACGACTTTGCGTATTACTGGCTGCACCGCGTGATGCACACGACGCGCGGCATGCGCTGGGTCCATGGCCGGCACCACGAGGTGCGCAATCCGACGGCGATGGAGAGCTTCTACCTCACGCCGATCGAGATGTTCGCCGGCCTCGGGCTGCTGTGCGGCGTCACGTCGTTGCTCGGCCCCGTGAGCATGTACTCCTTCGTGGCGGTGTTCTTCATCCACTCCACGCTCAACATCACGGTGCACTCGGGCCTCGCCTCCGCGAGCCTCCTGCTCTGGCCCGTCGACAGGCTCACGCAGAAGCACTACCTCCACCACGCCGGCAGCTACGACAACAACTACGCTTCTCTCACTCCTTTCTGGGACAACCTCTTTGGAACCAGCGCGTAGCGACCAGCCAATCGAGATCGCCTGCATCGACCCAGCGACACGTGCGCCGCTCGGGAAGGTGCGCGTGGACTCGCCTGCCGACGTCGAGGCAGCCGTCGTGCGCGCGCGTCGTGCGCAGCAGGCGTGGGGAAAGACCTCGTTCGCAGAGCGCCGCAAGGTGCTCGGCGCGATCCTCCGGTACACCGTGGATCACAAGGACGAGATCTGCACCGAGGTGCAGCGCGGCGCGGGCAAGACGCGCGAGAACGCGCTCCTCGGCGAGGTGTGGCCCGTCTGCGAGAAGCTGCGCTGGCTCATCGCCAACGGCGAGAAGCACCTCCGACCCGAGAAGGTCGGCTCGGGCCTCATGCTGCACAAGAAGGCGCGGCTCGAGTTCGTGCCGCTCGGCGTCGTTGCGGCGGTCATCCCGTGGAACTACCCGTTCCAGAACCTCATGAACCCGATCTCGACAGCGCTCATGGCCGGCAACGCGATAGTGCTCAAGCCGTCCGAGTGGGTCGCCTGGTCGAGCGAGCGGCTGGTGAGCGAGCTTCGCGAGGTCGTGCGAGCGTGTGGGCACGATCCCGACGTGATCCAGGTGGTACAGGGCTTCGGCGAGACGGGCGCGGCGCTCGTGCGCGCCGCCGTAGACATGATCTTGTTCATCGGGTCGGTCGGCAACGGCCGTCGCGTTGCGCAGGGCGCCGCCGAGCGCGTCACGCCCGTCGTCATGGAGCTGGGTGGCAAGGACGCGTTCGTCGTGTGCGACGACGCAAACCTCGATCAGGCGGCGCACGCCGCGATGGCCGGATGCTTCATCAACTGCGGTCAGAACTGCGTCTCGTCGGAGCGCATCCTCGTGCAGGAGAGCGTGTACGACGCGTTCGCCGGCAAGGTGCTCGAGCTGACGAGCCCGCTGCGCCAGGGCGACGGTCGCGACGACGTCATCACCGATGTCGGTGCCATCACCACGACGCTGCAGCTCGACCTCATCGAGAAGCTCGTCGACCAGGCCGTGGCGCAGGGCGCGCGCGTCCTCTCCGGCGGCCACCGTGTCCGCAAGGAGCAGGGTAACTACTTCGAGCCCACCATCCTCGCCGACATCACGCCCGACATGGACATCGCCGTCGAGGAGGTCTTCGGCCCCGTCATGCTGCTCATGCGCGTCAAGGACGACGACGATGCGGTGCGCATCGCCAACGGCGTCTCCTTCGGCCTCTCGTCCTCCGTGTTCTCGAAGAACCTCACGCGCGCCCGCTCGATCGCATCGCGGCTCGAGGTGGGCATGACGGCCATCAACGAGTTCGGCGGCGCGACGTACATGGCCCAGGACCTGACGTTCGGCGGTGTGAAGGCCTCGGGCTACGGCCGCATGAACGGACGCGAGGGCCTGCGCTCGATGTGCAACGTGAAGGCGGTACTCGACGACCGTCTGCCTTTCGGCCGCGCGAACAAGGTCTTCCCCGTCGCCAGCGGCGACTTCGGGATGTTCTCCGGTGTCATCGATCTCATCTACGGTAAGAATCTCCAGCAGCGCTGGCACGGCCTCACTCGCCTCCTGTCCCGCAAGTGACCTGGGACTACGTCGTCGTCGGCGGCGGTTCGTCGGGGTGCATCGTGGCGGCAGAGCTCGCGCGCGGCACCTCGCTGCGCGTGCTGCTGCTCGAGGCGGGCCCCGGCGCCGAGGAGCATCCCGAGACCCTGACGGCCGCAGGCTACAAGGAAGCGTTCATCAACGACGCCGTGATGGGCGAGCGCTTCACGGTGAAGCAGCAAGATCTGGCGAAGCAGCGCGTGTTCGCGGGCACCGGTACCGTCATGGGGGGCTCGGGGTCCGTCAACGGCATGGTCTACACGCGCGGAGCGAAGGTCGACTTCGAGGAGTGGCCCGAGGGCTGGCGCTGGGACGATCTCGACGACGACTTCCGCGCGATCGAGAAGAAGATCCGCCCGAACCGCCGCCCACCGACCGAGTTCACCGATGCATGCATCGTGTCGGCCACCGCGGTGGGCTTCACCGAGAAGCCCGATCTGAACGACGGTGATCTCCACGACGTCATCGGCTACGAGTGGATGTCCTACGAGGGCGAAGGGCGCCGCAGCTCGTACGTGTCGTTCCTGAAGGAGCCAGGCATCCCCGAGAACCTCACCATCCTCACCGGTGCGCGTGTGCACAGGATCGTGTTCGACGCCGACCGTCGGGTCACCGGCATCGACTTCGAGCGCGCGGGCGAAAGAACCACGGTCACCGTCTTGCGCGAGGTCGTGCTGGCGGCCGGCGCGCTCGAGACACCGAAGCTGCTGATGCTCTCGGGCGTGGGGCCGGCCGCGCACCTGCGCGAGCACGGCATCGACGTCGTCGCCGATCGACCGTCGGTGGGCTCGTACCTCCACGACCACCCGAACTGCCCGGTGTTCTTCAAGGCGAAGCGCGACATCGACTGCCACTTCCCGCAGCTCTACAGCTTCTATCGCACCAACGTCGACACGGACCTGCCGAAGGGCCAGAGCGACTCCTGCTACGTGTTCTGGCCCGCGCCCTCGTCGATGCGGCAGATGACCCAGCGCATGCTGCCGCCCATGATCATCCCGGAGCCGCTGTACGGTCCGCGCTCGCGCGCGTTCGTGCGCTCGCTGGTCGCGCTCGCGTTCAAGGTGCCCGGCGTGCAGCGCTTCGTGGATCAGCTCTTTGGCATCATCGTCATCCTCGGCAAGCCGAAGAGCCGCGGCACGCTGCGCCTGCGCTCGACGGACCCGGCGCAGCAGGCCGAGATCGATCCGGCGTACTACGCGAACCCCGAGGATCTCGAGACGATGGTGCGAGGTGTGCGGAAGGCGCGCGAGATCGCCGCCGCCTCCGGCCTCGCAGAGTGGGGTGCGCGCGAGCTCATGCCCGGCAAGCGCAAGCAGTCGGACAAGGCCATCCGCAAGTACATCAAGAAGAACACCATCACGACCTATCACTTCGCCGGGACGTGTGCGATGGGCACGCGCGACGAGGACGTCGTCGACACGCAGCTCCGCGTGCGCGGCATTCACGGCGTACGTGTCGCCGACGGCTCGGCGATCCCCTCCACTCCCGTGTCGGCACTCAACGCGCCGAGCATGGTCATCGGCTATCGCTGCGCGAAGTTCATTCGAGGGGACCTCAAGGCATGAAGATCTTCGTCACCGGGGGCAGCGGCCACCTCGGCTCCAACCTCGTCCGGCGCCTCCTCGCGGACGGCCACGAGATCGTCGCGTTCGCCCTCGAAGGCGCCAGCAACCTCGGGCTCACCGAGGGGCTCGGGGGCAAGCCCGTGACGGTCGCGTACGGGGACCTTCGCGATCGCGCTTCCATCGACCGCGCCATTCGAGGCTGTGAGGTCGCGTTCCACACGGCTGCGATGATCGCGACGCGGCCGGGTGGCGAGCAGGCCATCTACGACGTGAACGTCGTCGGCACGCGCAACGTGCTCGCAGCGGCGAAGCAGGCAGGCGTGCGTCGCGTGGTCGTCACCGGCTCGTTCAGCGCCGTCGGCCACCTGCCGGACCGACCGAGCAACGAGGACGACCGCTTCTACCCGTTCCAGGTCACGCTGCCGTACGAGCGCAGCAAGGCGTGGGTCGAGCACGAGGTGCTACGCGCAGTCGCCGAGGGCCAGGACGTCCTCATCGCCACGTCGTGCGCGATCATCGGTGGTCACGACTACATCCCGTCGCGCATGGGTCGGCTCATCCGTGACTTCGCCAACGGTAAGGTGCGTGCGTACGTGCCAGGTGGTTTCGAGTTCGTCGCCGCGCGCGACATCGCCGACGGCCACGTCCTCGCCATGGAGAAGGGACGCACCGGGCAGAAGTACATCCTGTCCACCGAGTTCTGCACCGTCGACCGCTTCGTCGAGATCTGCGAGCGTGTCACCGGCAGGAATCGTCCCGCGCTGCGCCTGCCGCACTTCGTGATGTTGCCCATCGCGCACGTGACCAGCTTCGTCCTCGCCAAGCTGAGGCCCGAGGATCCGCAGCGCCTCACACCGGGTGCCCTCCGCATCCTCGCGCAGCACCGCAAGGCAGACACGACGAAGGCGCGCACGGAGCTCGGATATCTGCCCACGACCATCGAGTCCGCCGTGAAAGAGGCGTACGAGTTCTTCGGTCGCCGCGGCGATGTCGTCGGGTACAAGGG
>JAYTLP010000481.1:0-4420 GCA_043729375.1 Myxococcales bacterium | reverse complement strand
CCCTCACCTGGGGCGTTGCTCCGCGCGCCGCACGCGCCTGTCGTCGACAGCACCAGGGCGAGGAGCCCATAAAATTGGATGCGCATCAGTTCGTTTGACCTCCGACGACATGGATCACGTCGATGTTCGCCTGCCGATAATCATGGAGCGCGCGCAGGTACGCGCCACGCACTTCGAGATAGGTTCGCTGGGCCTCGAGCAGCTCGAGGAGCGAGACGGCGCCGGCCTTGTACGACTTCTCGGCAACCCGAAGTGCGGCGTCGGCTCGCTCGAGCATGCCGCCCTCGTAGATGCCCACGAGCTTCGCCGACCGCGCCGAGCGCCGCACGGCTTCAGCCACCTCGTGGCGGACCTGCAGCTCGATGCGCTGCGCCTCGTTGTCGGCGCGCTGGACGTCGACGTGAGCGTGGGCGATGTTGCCCTGGTTCCGGTCGAAGATCGGCAGGGGCAGCGACGCGCTCATCGAGAGCGTATTGGCGTTGTCGCCCGAGACGGTGAAGTTCGAGTGAGTGTAGCCGAGGCCGAGCGAGAGGTCGGGGAAGGCCTCGCGCCGAGCCTGGCTGACGGCGGCCTCCGCGCGCAGCCGGTCGGCCCGCACCGCCCTCCAGTCGGGGCGGAGCTGGAGAGCGCGCTCCACGAGCTGGTCGGTGCTCAGCGCCGGCCGCGCGAAGTCATCCTCGACCAGCGCGGGAGGAAGCTCGGTCACCGAGCGGAGCGCGAGCAGCACGGCAAGCTTCTGGCGCGCGAGATCGAGCTGGGTGTCGGCGTCGATGATCGCGTTCTGGTAGCGCAGTCCTTCGAGCTCGACCTTCTTGAGCTCCGTGTCGGAGATCTCGCCAGCCGCCCGACGGGCCCGCGTCAGGCGGATGGTGTCGTCGTAGCGGGCGCCGGCGTCGCTGGCGAGGCTCCGCTCGGACTGCTCGCGCAGCACCTCCGAGAAGGCCGCACGCACGTCGTAGGCTATCTCGCGCAGCGCGTCCTCGAGAACGAGGCGCTGGTGCTCGATGCTGCGGTCCGCGACGCGAATGCGCGCGGAGCGCTTTGCCCAGATATCGATGACCTCGCTGACCGTGACCGCGTGGATGGTCTGGTCGCCGAACCCGGGCCGCGCGCCGACCTGCTGGTCGTTCCCCCGGCCGAGCACCAGGTTGCCTATCGTGTACGACAGCACGGGGTTCGGGTAGAGCCTCGCGGTGAGGCGCTCGACCTCGACAGCGCGCAGGTCGAGCCGCGCGCCGATCACGTCGCGGTTGCGGCTCATCGCGAGGCCCACTGCCGCCTCCGCCGTGAGCGTTCCCGGCGCTTCGGCGCGCGCGAGACCCGCACAGGTCAGCACCACGGCGACGACCAGCAGCCTACACATCGGCGATCTTCCGGGCAGTGCGACCGGCGCCGAACCAGCGATCTGCGAGCTGGTACAGCGTGGGCAGGATGACGAGGGTCAGCACGGTCGAGCTCATCAGTCCACCGATGATGACGATGGCGAACGGTCGCTGCGTGTCGGAGCCGATGGCGTGCGAGAGCGCGGCGGGCAGAAGACCGAGCGATGCGAGGAGCGCCGTCATCAGCACGGGCCGCAGCCGCTGCGAGACCGCCTCGACGATGGCGTCCTGTGCGTCCGCGCCGTGCTTTGCGCTCGCCTGGCGGATGTACGTGACGAGCAAGACGCCGTCCATGACGGCCACCCCGAACAAGGTGATGAAGCCGACCGCCGCCGACACCGAGAGCACCGTGCCCGTGGCGTACAGAGCGAAGACCCCACCGACGGTGGCGAACGGCACGTCGAGGAGCACGACGAAGGCCGGCAGGATCGCGCCGAACGTGAGGTAGAGGAGGCCGAGGATGACGAGCACGGAGATGGGAACGATGAACATGAGGCGGCGCATCGCGCGGCGCTGGTTCTCGAACTCCCCGCCCCACGTCATGTAGTAGCCCTCGAGCGGCTTGACCTCCTTGGCCACACGGCGCTGCGCTTCCTCGACGAAGGAGCCCATGTCGCGACCCTCGATGTTGCACTTGAGCGCGAGGAAGCGACCGCCCTGCTCACGGTTGATCTGCGTGCGCCCCTGGTCGACATGGACGTTGGCCAGCGACGACAGCGGCAGGCGGGTGGTGCCCGCCGGGATGTCGAGCCGGCCGACGGAAAACGTGTCTCCTTCGTGGGGCGCCGGCAGCTTCACACGGACACCGACGCGACGCTCCTCCTCCCAGACCGACGTGGCGAGTCGCCCGCCGAAAGCAACCTCGATGGCGTCCTCGATGTCGTGCACCGGCAGCCCGTAGCGCGCCGAAGCGTCGCGGTCGATGTCGGCAACCACGTGGAGGGCCGAGCCCGCCCGGTACACGTCGACATCACGCGCACCCTTGATGTCGTTCATGATGCGCTTCACCTGCTCGAGGCGGCCCTGCATGATGCCGAGGTCCTGCCCGTAGATCTTGACGACGATCTGGCCGCGGATTCCGGAGATGGACTCCTCGACGCGGTCCTTGATGGGCTGGCTGAAGTTGTAGTCGACGCCGGGCCGCTTCTCGAGCTCCTTGCGCATCGCGTCGACGACCTGTTCCTTCGTGCGACCGGTGGTCCACTCGGCCTGCGGCTTCATGATGACGAAGGTCTCGGACTGGTTCGCGGCCTCGTCGTCGGTGCCGTCCTCGGGGTGACCCTGCTCGGAGAGCACGTCCTTGACCTCGGGGAAGCTCATCAGAGAGAGGCGCGTCTGGCGAAGGAGCTGCGCGCCGCGCTCGAGCGAGATCGCGCTCGGCATGGTCACCGTGACGTGAATGTCCCCCTCGTTCATCTCGGGCAGGAACTCCGAGCCCAGCCGCGGGACGAGGATCAACGCCAAGAGCAGGAACGGTATGCCGAACGACGCCGTCAGCAGCGGCCGCTTGAGCGCCCATCGGAGGATGCGCAGGTAGCGGGCGCGCATCCAGACCAGGAAGCCCGGCTCCACCTCCTCCACCTTGCGGTTCTTGAGCAGCACGGTCGTCAACGCGGGCACGACGGTGAGCGTGAAGAACAGCGCTCCGCCGAGCGCGAACGCGTACGTGAGCGCGACAGGGCGGAAGATGCGGCCCTCGACGCGCTCGAGCGTGAAGATCGGCATCATCGCGGCCACGATGATCGACATCGAGAAGAGCGTGGGTCGGACGACCTCCTTGGCAGCTCGCGCGATGACCTCGGGGACGCGCTCCGGCGGTGGTTGCTCGTGCGCGAGGTGGCTGTACGCATTTTCGACGAGGATGACCGCGCCGTCGAGCAGGATGCCGAAGTCGATGGCGCCCATCGACAGCAGGTTGGCCGGCACGCCCGCATAGTAGAGGCCGACGAAAGCAGTCAGGAGCGCGAGCGGCATGGTCACCGCGACGGCGAAGGAGCCGGAGAGCGCGCGCAGGAACAGCCACAGCACGAGCGTGACGAGCGCGGCGCCCTCGAGCATGTTGTGCGAGACCGTGTGCAGGGTCGTGTCGACGAGGCGCGTGCGATCGTAGAACGGCACGATGCGCATCCCCTTCGGCAGCACGTCCCGGTTGATGTACTCGACGGCAGTGTGGATGCCGTCCAGCACCTCGCGCGGGTTCTCCCCGCGACGCAGGAGGACCGTGCCCTCGATCGAGTCGATGGCGTTACCGCGCGCGACGGCGCCACGGCGCGGCGTGAAGCCCTCCACCACCTTGGCCACGTCGCGCACCAGGACGGGGGTACCCTTCTGCGCCTTGACGACGACCTTCTCGATGTCGGCCGCGCCACGCAGATAGCCGCGCCCACGCACCACGAACTCGCCCTCACCGCGGGTGAGAAAGCCGCCCGAGGTCGCACCGTTCGACGTGGAGACGGCGTCGATGAGGTCCTTCAGCGACAGGCCGCTCGCGCGCAGCTTCAACGGATCCGCGAGGACATGCCACTCCTTCTGGAAGCCACCGAACGACACGACATCCGCGACGCCCGCGACGCGCATGAGGTGGCGCTCGAGGACCCAGTCCTGCCAGCCGCGCAGCTCCGACGGCGAGTGGTGGTCGCTCTCGAGCGTGTACTGATAGACCTGGCCGACGGGCGTGTCATTGGGTCCGAGCGTAGGCGTCACGCCATCGGGCACCTCGGCGTCGGGTAGGCGCTCCGCGACCTGCTGCCGCGCAAAGTAGATGTCGACGTCGTCCTCGAACGTCAGCACGACCTGCGAGAGGCCGAACGATGTGATCGAGCGCTGGACGAGCACGCGCGGTACTCCGACGAGCGCTCTTTCGACCGCGATCGTGACCTGCTTCTCGACCTCCTCCGCGGCCTGGCCGGGATAGAGGCTGATCACCATCACCTGCACGTTGGTGACGTCGGGGAATGCTTCGATCTTCAGCTTCTTTAGCGTGACGACGCCGAAGACGACGAACACCGCGGCCAGCACGAGAGTGGCCACACGCTTGC
>JAYTLP010000480.1:0-11838 GCA_043729375.1 Myxococcales bacterium | reverse complement strand
AAGCCGTCGAGGGTCCCCACCCCTGCTACGCGGCGACTCCGCCGCGACGGCGCCTTTGGCGCCTAGGACCGCAGGACCGTTTCAAAGTGAAGGCGGTCTAGCGAGAGAGGGAGACGGCGAAGAGGTCGCGGAGGTGCGTCGAGAGCGCCTCGTCCTTCGCAGCGCCGACGAGGCCGACGCGCAGCGACACGGTGCCACCAGCGCCCCACGGCCACCACAGGCCGTACGCGGTGCCACCCATGAATGCGAGCTGGTTGCCGCGCAGGCCGCCGGTCGCGGCGATGATCTCCTGCAGCGCGGTGGGCGCGCTCGCGAGGCTCCCGACGTCGAACACCTGCGGCAACGCCTTCTCGGCGACGGCACGCGCCACTGCGATGTGAGGGCCGCTCACCGCCGCGGTCACCACCGACATCCGGTCATCCCAGCTCCACTCCTTCGTGGGCCACCCGGTCCGGAGTGCAGTGAGCGCCGCGTCCATCGTCATGCGGCGAGCGTACGCGATTCTCGGCGATACGGATCGACACCGCCCCGAGCAGCGCTGTCAGTACGCTCTCGATGGTCGCAGGGTCGAGTGCGAGCTCGAGATCGACGCTTTTCTTCCCGGTGCAGGCCCGCAAACTCGGCCCTGACCGCGGCAGCCGGGATCGAGCGAGGTCAGCTGTCCGGATTGGCGCGTCCGGAGGGTGGCGACGAGGCGATATGAATTGACGTTTCGACCACGGCCATGGCCTAGATTCGCGAGGTTCTTCGGATCGCTGCATTTGGAGGGTTTCATGGGTATCTCGCTCGCGTCGCGCAACGTCTTCGCGGTCGCCTTTCTCGTCGGGATTGGCTCCGGCTGCGGCTCGACGAACGGATGCGCTTCCCTGAAGCCGCTCCCGGTGGGCCTCACGCCGTTCGGGGTGCCGAACAGCCAGGTCATCGAGGGCGGCGTGCAGGCGCGGCTCACCGAACCGGGCATGAAGAAGTTCTCGACCGTCATCGAGAACCAGCTCAGCTCCGGGCTCGCGATGTCGACGCATTGTCTCATCCCGCAGAACAAGCTCGTCGGCAGCGTCGGCAACAAGCTCGGCTGGCTCGTGCTCTGCCCGGATACCCCTGCCGCATGCAACGCCCCCGCTTGCGGCGCAAGCGTGGTGTTCGATTCCGCGCAGCGCCCGGCTCCCTGGAACATCCAGGACGGTGTCGACAAGGTCGACTTCTCGATGGCGGACGGCACGAACCCGGTGGTGAACGTCGAGGCTTCCTTCGACCTCGACGTGCCGGTGGTCGTCGACTACGGCCTGCCCCTCGGCAGCGAGCACAAGTGCACCATCGAGGCCTACACGGCTCACTACAAGGGCGACGCGACGAAGAAGACGTTCCACTTCACGGCGCCGATCCAGCTCGGCATCGATCCCGCGACCGGGAAGCTCACGCTCACGACCGGCGCGCTCCAGATCCAGAGCATCGGCCTCCAGATCCAGTTCAACAACTGCATCAGCTCCACGCTCGACACGCTGCTGTCCAGCGCCCTCGACTCCGTGTTCAACGCGCTCGACGGGCAGATCGGCAACTTTCTCGTCAACCTCGGCGCGGCGCTGCTGCAGCCGCAGATCGACGCCTTCGTCCAGAGCCTCCTGCCCCATCCGCCGGGCCTCGCGGGCACGCTCGATACGACCGTCGCGCTCGCGAGCTTCTCGCCACCTGCCGGCGCGGGCCTCGAGACCTACCTCGTCCCGGGCGGCTACGTCGCGGCGAAGGATCGCGGCCTCACAATCGGCGTCCTCGCCGGCATGAACTCGGATCACGATCCGGCCACGCGCACCGCAAACACCAGCAGCGACCCGGACCCGTGCGTGCCGTCGCGCCCGGCCATCGACCTCGGCGCTGCGCCCTTCAACCTGCCGACCAATGCCGCACGCAGCGACTACACGCTCGACGCCGCTGCGCAGTTCGCGGGTATGCCCGACCCTACCGACGGCAAGGGCAATGTGCGGGACGTGCTGCTCGGCGTGTCGCGCACCTACTTCGACCTCATCGGCTTCCACCTCTACAACTCCGGCTCGCTGTGTCTGCACGTCGACGGCAGCGCGATCCCTCAGCTCTCCGTCGGCACCTTCGGCGTCCTCGTGCCGTCGCTGAGCAACATCGCGCTCGATCCGAAGGCACCACTTCAGCTCGTGCTGCGTCCGCAAAAGCCCGTCTCGTTCACCCTCGGCGAAGGCACCACCGCCGACGCGCTCGTGCACATGGCCATCAACGACCTGCGCATCGACATGTACGCGTGGATCGAGAAGCGCTGGGTCCGCGTCCTCACGCTCGGGCTCGACCTGAACCTCGGCATCAACCTCACGGTCACGAAGGACGCGAACATGAACCCGGTGCTGCAGCCGGTGCTCAGCGGCCTCGACACGCAGAGCGTGAAGGTGAGCGTCTCCAACACCGACCTCCTCTCCGAGACTCCGGCCGCGCTCGCCGCTGCGCTACCCTCGCTCATCGGTATCGCAGCCGGTGCGCTCACGGGCGCGCTACCCACGTTCGCGCCCCCGGCGGTCGCAGGCTTCTCGCTGGACGACCTCAGCATCTCGCGCGTGCAGACCACGCATGACGACTTCCTCGGCCTGTTCGGCACGATCAAGACACCGACTTCGCCCGCGCCACTCATCGACTGGACCGACCCGCAGCACCCACGCCTCGCCGGCGAGGTGCGTACGCACGCCAGTATCGAAAAGCTCGACGTCCCGAGCCCCGTGCAGCTCGCGGCAATCTTCGACCCGGCGATGACGCAGAAGCCGGCGCTGCCGTCCGTCACGCTCGCCCTCTCCGCCGACGACACCCAGGGCCGGACGCTCGAGTACGCGTGGAAGGTCGACAACGCCGCGTGGCGCGAGTGGACGCCCGACGCGTCTCCGGTCGTCACCGACCCGGCCTTCCTGCTACAGGGTCACCACAAGCTCACCGTGCGTGCTCGCGCGGTCGGCGACTATCGCAGCGAGGACTCGCAGCCCGTCGTCCTCGACGCCCTCATCGACACCACCGCGCCGTGGCTCGCGCCGTACCTCGCCGAGAGCAACGCACAGCAGCTCGACTTCGGCGGCCTCGACCTCGTGAGCGACAGCGACCACCTCGCCTACACCTGGCGGGACGAGTCGGGGGCCATCCGTCCGTTCGGCAAGCAGTCGTCGCTCACCCTCGACGAAGTCCGCCGCATCACGCACGACGGGGCCCAGCGGCTCGTGCTGTACGTGCGCGACGAGGCCGGCCTCATCGGCGAGCTCTCCGTCGAGTCCGCGCAGCTCGGTCACGGCTCGTGGGGTCGCACGAACACGAGCGCGAAGGGTTGCGGCTGCACGCTCGGCGGCGCCCCCTCCGGCACGCCCACCGGTGCATTGCTCCTCGTCGCTGCGGCCACGCTGTGGCTGCTGCGACGTCGCCTGCGCGGCGCTGCCAACCGCACGCTGGTCGCCGTCGCCGTCGTCGGCGCGAGCACGCTGCTCGTCGGCTGCGGCTGCGACAACCAGAAGTACCAGTGCACCGTCGACGACGACTGCGCGAAGATGCAGTGCGATCCGGGCCGTATCCCCGCCTGCGATCACAACAAGTGCGGTTGCACGCCCGACCTCATCAGCGGTGACACGGGTCGCTACGCGTCGATGGCCGTCATCCAGGGCACGGCGTACGTCGCCGCGTACAACAGCAACTACGGCGACCTGATGCTCGGCACGGTCACGCCACCGGGCCGCGTCACCAGGTGGGAGTTCGTCGATGGCGTCCCCGACCAGGCGCCGGACCGCGTGGGATCACACGTGCGCGGTGGCGTCTCGGCCCCCGGGCCCGACGTCGGTCAGTACACGTCGATCATCGACAGCCAGGCGCGCGACCCGATCATCTCGTACTACGACGCCACCAACGGCGCGCTCAAGTTCGCGAGCTTCGGCGCCATCCGCTGGCGTTCACACATCGTCGATCAGGCCGGGTCGCCCGTGTCCGGCTCGAAGGACTCCATCGGCACATGGACGTCGATGACCCTCGACAAGAACGGCAACCCCGGCATCGCGTACGCCGCGCTCGTCAGCGCCAACACGCCCTCGGGCAAGCCCGAGGGCCAGCTGCGCTTCGCTCAGGCAAGCAACCCCGACCCGCAATCGGCCGCCGACTGGACCATCACCATCGTCGACTCGCGCCCGCTCCCCGAGATGCCGACCACGACGGGCGGCCTGTTGCCCGACTCGATCGCGATCATGATCTCTTCGGCGCGCAAGATCGACGGGACCGCTGCGATCGCTTACTACGACCGCCTGAACGGCAACCTGCGATACGCCGAGCAGGACGGATCCGGCAAGTGGCGCACCATCGTTCTCGACGGCGCGGCAGAGGACGGCACGGACACGGGCGACGTCGGGCAGTACCCGTCGCTGTTCGTCGATGCCACCGGCACGGCCTTCATCTCGTACGTGGACGCCGGGCACGACAACCTGCTCTTCGTCGACACGAAGACCCGCACGCCCGAGGTCATCGATGACGGCTACCGCCCGACCGAGGAGACGACCAGCGACGGGCTGCCGTCCCCGGTGTATCACCTGGTCGGCGACAGCACGTCGATCGCCACCTCGCACGACATCGTCCTCGTCGCGTACCAGGACTCCACCGCCGTCGAGCTCCGCCTCGCCAACCGCGCCAAGGGCAAGTGGGTGACCCAGGCCATCGCCGGCCACGAGAACCCGTTCCGGGGCTCGTACGGATTCTGGGCCGGGCTCCAGCTCGACGGCAGCGGGGCGTACGTCGGCTCGTATGCGATCGATCAGCACGTCTCCCCGAGCGACTACTTCTACGAGACGTTCTTCGTCGACCTCGGCTTCTCCGACGTGCCCTGAGCCGGGCTCACGGGGCGAAAGGCGCGCGCCAGCCGCCGCCATCGACGTCCACGAAGATCGCATTCGTGAACGCGAGCGGAGGAACACCTTCGTCGAGGATCGGCGTACCCGCAATGATGGAGTCGATGGTCGCCTTGCCGACCGCGTTCGGCACCGAGGGGTACATGGCCTGGGTGCCCGAAACGCGCGCGACGAGCCACAGGTCCTTGCCCGTGCCGCCGGGTCGGGCCTGAGCGAGCAGGTCGTCGGGTGAGACCGAGACGTCGACGACGATGTCGCGCCGTGTGCTGGACGGCACGCCGGTCACGGTCTGTACCAGCGCCTCGGTCAGCGGACGCGCGCCACCGACCGCGGCAGCGCAGCGCGCGCTGGGCGTGGCCTTGGTCGTGAAGCAGAGCGCAGGCACCAGCGGGTCGTCGTTGCCAGGGATGTCGAAGCTCGTGTTCGCGAAGACCTCGACCGTGTCGACGGGCGCCCACACGGGCGAGTGCGACTCGACGTGGATCGCGAGCGGGCCCGGGCTCGTGACCGTGCGTCCGATGCCCTCGCCACCGACCGTGAACTTCATGAAGGGTCCGTTCGTGACGACGACGTCGCGCGCGGTGCCGCTCGCGCCGAGGATCGTGGCCACCACCTGCTCGAGGAGCCCGCTTGCGACTGCCGCTGGCGAGTCGTCGGGCACTGCGACGAGCGTGCGCGGCATGCCGGCGGCATCCGAGATCCAGGTGTGCGTATCAGACACGCCGGTGGGCGTGGGCGCGAAGCCGAAGGACAGGAACGACATCCAGTCGCGGAGGACGCGCTCGCTCTTCTCGTCGAGGCGCTCGCCCTCGACAGTGAGAGGATGGAAGCCGTTGAAGACCTCGAGCGTGTCGAACGTGGGTGAGAACAGCGGCACGTCGGGCGGAAGCGCCAGGAGCTCGGCATCGAGCGGCATCAGCGACGCATCGCCATAGAATGTGTGCATGGCGTAGTCGAAGCGAAGTCCGACGCGGTCGAAGCTCTGCTGGAAGTCGGAGAGCGCGCCCTTCGACGCCCGCGGGTGGTTGACCTGCACCACCTTTGCCCCGGCCTGATGGAGCTTGTCGAAGAGGACGGGCGGCGGCAGGTTGAGGCCGCCCCCGTTGATGTTCTCGCCACCGGCCCAGTCGAGCGCGCCGTGGTTGGGAGACGTGGGGTCGGGTACGAGCGGAAAGCCGATGTAGTGGCCGTAGTCCCACGTTGTGGTCTCGATGCCCGGCGCGGTGTCGAGCAGGCCGGTTGCACCGACGGCGTCGATGATCGGCTTCAGATCGAAGATGTAGTCGTGGTCCGACGTGCTCGCGAAGTCGACGCCCTCGGCGACGTAGGAGAGCACGCGCGCCTCGGGGGGCACGGGCGAGTCGGGTGAGCGGTTCGTGTGCTGGTGGAAGTCGCAGGCCGCGTAGCCCGGCGTGGGGACGACGTGATCGAGCGTCGCGTCGACGACGGTGTCGGCACCGACGGTGATGACCTGCTCGTCACGGCTCCACTCGGGTCCGCGCGACACGACGAAGCGATACGTCCCCGGCAGAAGGCGCAGCGGGCGATCGGCGCCGGAGACCGGATCGGGATGGTCGGTGGAGACGCCTGTCAGCGTGTGGGCCCACGTGACCATGCCGTGCGGGAGCTGGTCCTTCGTGACGTCGCGAAAGAAGGGCGACGGCTCGTTCGGGCGTGCCCCGAGCGCCACGATTTTTGCGGGGATCGCCTGGCCTGCGCGATCGTGGATCTGGTAGCGCACGCTCACGACCGACGGAATCGAGAGCATGGCATCGGCGGGGAGCGTCACGTCCATCGCCGGCGAGCGGGCGAGTCCTTCCCCTTCGGCCTGAAGGGTGTACGTGCCCTGGGGCAAGGAGGTTGCGAAGTGGCCGCTCGCATCCGCGGTGAGCGCGGTGACGACGGAGGTACCGCGCGTGACCGCGACGCGCGCGCCCGGGGTGGTGGTGCCCGTGAGCAAGAGGGTCGTCTCCCCGCGACGCTTGAGCGCCTGCGCCGTGACGTCACCGAGATCGCGACCGAGGACGAACGCGATCTCGCGCGACGTCGCGGCGTGCGACTTCACCGCGAGCGACTTGCCGTCGTCGCCGAACGCCTCGAAGAGGGCCGTCACGTCGTACACCTCAGCGTCGACGCCAGCGACGGGAACCGCTGCGCCTCCGATGCTCTGGTCGGCAAAGATCGGCACGACACCGAACGCGACGTCCTGGCCCTGGAGCCCGAGGTACTGCACCGGGTTCGCCGTGTTCGCCCCGAGGATGGCGTCGAGGCCCGTCTCACCGAAGCCGGTGCCCGGGTGGAAGATCTCGATGCGCGCGCCCGTGTCGGTGATGGTGCCCCACGACGTCTTCGCATCGGCGGCGGTGGGGTTGTAGAACGTGTAGAAGACGTGGAGCTGCGTCTCGCCGGGGTAGAGGATGTAGGTGACGGCAATCTCCCACCCGAGCTCGACCTGCGGCAGCGCATTCGGCTCGATGATGGACGTGAAGGTGCCGAGCCCGCGCAGGTTGATGAAGTCGTCCCATGCGTCGCGCCCGTAGAAGCGGAGCACGGCGGGCCCGCCCTTCGAACCGTCCCGCACGACCTCGGCCGAGAGAGCGTTGAGCGTGCGCCCGAGCTGGAGGAACGGGCTCACCTCGCCGAGCTGATCGCCGCGCGGTGAGGCGACGAAGTCGGCGTCGATGACGTTGCCGCCGTAGGGGCAGGGCCCGATGGCGCGGCCGGGTGCCTGCACGACGAAGCGGGCCACGTCGTTGCGGATGAAGAAGTCCCCGGCGAGGCCCTGCGACGCGGGTCCCGGGATGCTCTCCGTCGCGAAGTTGGCCTCGGTGAGCCGTCCCGCCGCAGAGACGACCGCGCCACCCTCGGGCGGGAGCTGGGGGAGTGCGGACTTGAAAGCATCGGGCTTCGTCTCGCAGCCTGCGGCGAGGAGCGCCGCGGCGGCGAGGACGAGGCTGGGCGAGAAGAGCTGGCGACGGCGCGTCATCGTCTGAACCTTGACACGCCAGAGCCTCGTCGACTAGCTTGCGACCGCACCTCGCGAAGGTGGCGGAATTGGCAGACGCGCTGGTTTCAGGTACCAGTGAGAGTAATCTCTTAGGGGTTCGACCCCCCTCCTTCGCACCCGGGTTCATGGCTTCGCCAGGAACCTCGTCATGCTCGAGGGAGGGCCTGCCCTCCCTACCCCGCGCGTCGCTCGCGCGTGTTTTTGCGGGGGGGCATCGCTCCGCTCGCCTCGGGGGTCGCGTAGGATGGCGGCATGCGCGCGCTGCTCGTTCTGCTCCTCCTGTCGATGTCGTCTGCCGTCGCTGCTGGCGAGGAGCCCTGGTGGCGTCATGCGGTCATCTACGAGATCTATCCGCGCAGCTTTCAGGACTCGAATGGCGATGGCATCGGGGACCTCAACGGCATCACGAGCCGGCTGGACTACCTGCGCGACCTCGGGGTCGACGCGATCTGGATGACGCCGGTGTATCCGTCGCCCCAGGTGGACTTCGGGTACGACATCTCGGACTACGAGGCGATCGATCCGCAGTACGGCACGCTGGCCGACTTCGACCGCCTCGTCGCGGAAGCGAAGCGGCGCAACATCCGTGTCGTGATGGACATGGTGCTGAACCACACGTCGGATCAGCACGCGTGGTTCCTTGCCGCCTCGCGGTCGCGCACCGATCCGCATCACGACTACTACGTGTGGGCCGAGGGCAGGCCTGGTCCCGGGGGCACACCGCTGCCGCCGAACAACTGGGTGAGCCTCTTCGGCGGCTCCGCGTGGCAGTGGGTGCCGGCGGTGCGGCAGTTCTTCTATCACGACTTCTACAAGCAACAGCCCGACCTCAACTTCGGCAATCCAGCCGTGGAGAAGGCGATGTTCGACGCCATTCGCTTCTGGCTCGATCGCGGGGTCGCAGGCTACCGCCTCGACGCGATCCCTTCCCTCTTCGAGGATCCTCGGCGTCGCGACGAACCGATCGTCGGGGGCAAGAACGCGCAGGGTGACCTGGTCCTCCAGCACATCTACACCGACAACCTTCCCGAGGTGCACGCCGTGGTCCGCAGGCTGCGCGCGATGGTGCAGCGCTACGCAGGCGACCGTGTGCTGATCGGGGAGACGTATCTTCCGGACACAGCCGCGCTCGACGCATGGTACGGCGGCGCGCAGCAAGACGAGCTGCAGCTCCCGATGAACATGCAGTTCGGCTTTCACGGCGCGCACGACAAGCTCGATGCCACGCGGTATCGCCAGAGCATCGTGGAGATGGCCACGATGCTGCACGGTGGGCAGCCGCTCCTCGTCTTCGACAACCACGACAATCCGCGGAGCTGGGACCGCTTCGCCGACGGCATCCACGACGCCGGCATCGCGCGCATCATCGCAGCGCTGCTGCTCACCACGCGCTCGAGCGCGCTGCTCTACTACGGGCAGGAGCTCGGCATGCGAACCACCCCACCGACGCGTAAGCAGGACGTGCGCGATCCCATCGGAATCACCGGATGGCCGGACGAGAAGGGGCGCGACGGCGAGCGCACACCGATGACGTGGGACGGCACCAAGCAGGCCGGCTTCACGACGAGCGCCGCGCCCTGGCTCCCGGTAGCCACGAGCCCGGACGGCAATGTGCAGGCCGAGCTCGCCAGCCCCGGATCGCTGCTCTCTTTTTACAGGCAGCTCATCGCCCTGCGACGCTCGAACGCCGCGCTGCGCGAAGGCGACATCACCGTCGTCGATGCGAAGAACCCAGCGGTGCTGTCGTACGTGCGCGGCGCTGGCAACGACAGGGTGCTCGTGTCGCTCAACATGTCGGACAGGCCCCAGACCCTTCAGCTCGCGCGCGAGCTCGGCGCTGCCTCTCTGAAGCCGCTCCTCACGAGCGAGCCGCGCCTGCGCAACGCGACGTCGACCAGGAACATCACACTTTCGCCGTACGCGACGTTCGTGGCCGCTATCCACTGACCGCGCGGCGAGGTGCCGAACATGAGCTCGAAGATCAAGAAACACAGCCCCGCGAACCGCAACGTCATGCTGCTCATGATTCTGTTCACGCCGATCGTGGGACTCGTGGCGTACATGGTGGCCGTGCGCACGTCGATCGCCCCGGACGCGGGATGGAAGGTCACCGCCGCCGTCGTCGCCGCGTGGTGGATGATGATCTACGCGCTCATCCGCTGGCAGCGCTGGCGCGCGCACCACACCCCGTGATGCGGCCGCTGCTCGTCGTCGACACGCCGCTCCTGCTGTATCGCGCATTCTTCAGCATCCCGAAGACGGTGAAGAACAACGCGCTGCTCGGCGCGGCCAACACGGTGCTGTCCGTCGCGAGCGCCGTCGATGCGCGCGCCGTCGTCCTGTGCCTCGGGGCCGAGTCCGCGACGTACCGCACCGACGCGTATCCGCCGTACCACGCCCAGCGGCCGCCCATGCCCGACGAGCTGGCGAAGCAGTGGAACCTCGTGCCCGACCTGTTCTCTGCATTCGGCTGGCTCGTCGAGGACGCAGCGCCGTTCGAGGCCGATGATCTGCTGCATTCGTACGCGCAGCGCGAGGCTGCCGCAGAGGGGGAGGCGCTCATCCTCACCGGCGACCGCGACCTGTACCAGTCCGTGAGCTCGCGCGTGCACGTGCTCATGGTGCAAAAGGGCGGCGCCGAGCCGGCACGCATCGACGAGGCCGAGGTCATGGCGCGCTACGGCGTCCGGCCGGACCAGGTCCCCGACTTCATCGCGCTGCGGGGAGACCCATCCGACGGCCTGCCGGGGGCAAAAGGTATCGGCGAGAAGAGCGCGCGGGAGCTGCTGCAAGCGCACGACACGCTCGACGCCGTGATCGCGCAGGCACCGCTCGCGAAGAAGGCGAGTGCAGCGGTGCGCGCGCTACCCGGACAGGCCGAGCTGCTGCGCGTGTTCCGCGACGTCGCGACGGTCCGGATGCTCCCAGTCGACCGACCGAAGGATCGCGCGCTCGATCGGGCAGCCGCAGCCGCCGCCGCAACGCAGCATGGCCTCGACCGCCTCTCCAAGCGCCTCGAAGCGCTACAGGCGTGGCAGCCCGAGCGGCAATCCCCCGCGGAGCACGTTGCGTAGGCCGCCCACGTCGAGTCCGGCAAACGTGTCCGGTGCATCTGCGAGCTTCTCGAGCGCGCGGGCCACGAGCGATGCGTAGAGGTCGTCCCGCTGGCGCTCCAGCTTGATCAGCGCGGCGCACACCTGTACGAGGCCCTGCAGGTAGCGTTTCTCGGGCTCACCAGCGACGAGCCACGCCCGCTCCCATCGCTCGTGCGCCTCGAACCACTCGCCGCGGTTGAACGCGTCGCGGCCCGCATGCACGTGCGCGACGTCGAGGCTCACGGACCGCTCGTACGCTACCAGCCCATGACCTGCGCCCATACGGCGCACTTGGCCGTGAGCGAGTCGTCCGCGACTGCAGACGTGCTGTCGAGCTGCATCCACTTGCGGTCGCCTTCGGAGTATGTGGGCCAGGTACCGCCCGGAGTCGCATCGGTGGCAAAGTGCCCCCACGCGTCCTTCATCAGATCGGAGAGGCCCTGCTCCCCCGGCGTCGGAAAGTAGGCCTCGGCTGCGAAGGTGTCGAAGACGTAGGGCAGCTCGGCTGCGTGATAGGCGCCGAGACCGACCGTCGGGCCGTAGTCGGCCGTGTGCGTGAAGTGATAGCGGTACGTCGCGGCGCCGTTGGCGCTCGAGGCCAGCGCGATACGCTGCGCGGGACACGACATCGCGAGATCCGTCAACGCAGCGACCTCCGCGGCACGTCCGTCGAGGTTGCATGGGTACGCGCCGATCACCGACGGCGCCCCCGCACCGAACAGCATCATCATGTCGGTCTCGTACTGGCTGCACGTGAACGTCGTGCTCGAGACGAGGAAGAGCGCCATCTCCTGCGCGTTCGTGCCGATGAGGAGCGGCACCTTCTCGTAGTGGCTGGAGGTGAGCAGCTTCATCGGGT